>JAURNA010000129.1 GCA_030830385.1 Crocinitomicaceae bacterium
CAAGAGGATTTGAACACCCTGTTGAGCCGTCCAACGCGAGTTTGCGGAATGGTGAGAAATACCGGGGCACCCGGTGGGGGACCTTTCTGGATTGAAGATTCACCGATTTCCTCCAAGCAAATTGTAGAAAAAGTGCAGATTCAGGACACTCCTGACCAAAAGAGCATATTGAGCGAAAGTAGCCATTTCAATCCGGTGATGATCGCTCTTTCGCCTACGGATGCCAGCGGTCGTAAAGTTGATCTCATGCAATTTCGGGACGATTCCAAGTTTTTATCCGTAGCGAAAACCCATCAGGGAGTCCCCATCTTCTACAACGAACTTCCCGGCCTTTGGAACGGAGGTATGCACCATTGGAATACGGTCTTCGTGGAAATTCCATCCGAAGCGTTCAGTCCCGTAAAAAATATGGCAGATTTACTATCGGTCGCTCACAGACCTTAGTGCAGGCGTTGGCGCTTGAGCAAGTAGGTGAGCAACACCGTGTTGTAACCGTCGGCAATATCGGCCGGCATAAAATCAATACCGTAGTCCGAGCATTTCATTTCGATTTCCTTGAAATACTTCTGAATGGCTCCTGTGTATGCTTCTTTGAATTGGTTCGGCTGTAGTTTGATCTGATCTCCGGTTTCCATATCAACCAATTGATACGGACGATTTTCCAGGTCAAAATCAACTTCCGATTTCTTATCAACAACATGGAAGAGGATTACTTCGTGCTTATTGTGCTTTAAGTGCTGAAGCGCTTGAAAGAGTTCCTCCAGCCGTTCCGGATCATCCAGCAAATCAGAAAAAATCACAACCAAACTCCGTTGGTGACTCAATTCAGCAATGTCGTGAAGAGCCTGAATTGCGGCTGTCGATTTACGAGCGTTTTTGGAATATTCCTCAAGGTGTTTCTCCAGTTCGGCATACAAATAACGATGGTGTCGCATTGACGAACGAGCCGCTGTGTGAAGATTCAAATGATCCGTAAACAACGAAATCCCGACTGCATCCCGCTGCTTTCGGAGAAGCTCAATCAACGACGCTGCCGCGTATATGGAGAACCCAATTTTATTCTCTTCCTGCCCCTGGGGATACTGCATAGAACTCGAGCAGTCGATTACAATTTGACACCGGAGATTCGTTTCCTCCTCATATTTCTTCGTAAACAGCTTCTCGGTACGGGCATATAGTTTCCAATCGATGTGTCGGGTCGATTCTCCCTTATTGTAGAGCCGGTGTTCGGCAAATTCAACCGAAAACCCATGAAACGGACTTTTGTGCAATCCGGTGATAAACCCCTCAACGACTTGTTTGGCCAACAATTCCAGATTCCCAAAATAGGCAAGCTTCTCTCGATTGATCGTTCCTTTCATCGGTTGTAAAGATAGCAAACTTAGATCCGCTTGCGAAGGATTGCATTGAGCGTAACGCCAAAAATTATTAATAAAATTCCGAGAGATACAATCCAGCTGAGTGCCTCTTCGAACACGAAATAACCGATAAGGAATGCATAGATCGCTCCGAGGTACTGAATGGGAGTCACATTCGATGCGGGGGCCTCGTGCAAAGCCTTCGTCAATAGAATTTGTGCAAATTGCGTGAACAAACCAATGATGAGCAGGATGACCCATTCAACTCCCTGAGGCATTATGAATTCAAACAAACAGAAAATCACCATGAACGGAATGGCAACCATCGGAAAGTAAAGAACGATAGAAATCGGTGCGTCCGTTGTTCGAAGTTTCACAATCGCCGTGTAGGCAATTCCTGAAAATACAGCCGATAGCATGCCGAGCCCCAACCAAAACGGTGAAATAACCGTGGCATTCCCGGCAATTGAGTCCCAGCCAACCAGTACAACACCGCTAAACGAAACTCCTATGAAGAACCATTGAAGCAATCGAACCTTTTCATTCAGGAGAACCATAGCAAAAATTACGGTAAAAATAGGAGCGAGGTATTGAACCACAGACGCCACAGCCATGGGCAGGTAGTGAAGTGTGTAGAAAAAAATCGTCAATGCGATGGTTCCGGACAATCCCCGGATCAGTAGCCATTTTCGATTCACTCCAAACACCGGTAATTTCTTCCTCCGGATGATCCACAAGCTCAGTAAAAAAGACACAATCGATCGGGCAAGAACAAGCTCATGACCAGGGTACTTCTGGAGTTGCCCAATTCCGATCCAATCCAGATTCGAGCCAAGTAACTTTACAAAAAAGTTCACGACTAAAAAGCAAAGGCCCGAAAGGACCATGTAAAGCACACCTTTGTTCACGGCGCGAATCTACTTCGGATTTATCAGTTCATCGTCATTCAGTGAAATTAAATTGGTAGTTTAGCGTTACGACTTTCATATGGACGTAAAAAAACATGTAGTTCTGATTTGTCTTTCGTTTGCTGCGCTCACATACGGGCAAAAGGAAGAACCCAGGTGGACGTTTAATGCTGAGCTGGGATTACCGGTTGAACTTGCGAATCCTGCATTTAAGGAAATCATGCAGGGGCTCGTTGGCGCATCTGCTTACATGCAGCGCAAACTTCCGCTTGATCTCAATGTTGGGCTCGGTGTGAAATACAGCTATTTCAAAATCAATGAGTTCAGTATTCCGGAACCTGTCTTTGGGGGAATGCACACAGGAGCAGCCTACGGAAAGATCGGTTGGGGCAAGTTTCACAACGATCGCTTTGCCACTGATTTCGGTTTGAAGATTGGCTACGCACAAAATTATTACGACACCGATGTAAACAAATTGCTGAGCGTAAACCCGGTAGTTCAGGCAGCCTTCTATACAGAATTTGTAACGTCCCTGATTCTCACTGCCGATGAAAAGAACTCCTATCGATGGATCATCGGTTACGGATCATTCGGCAGAGGTTTCAATCCCGCTGACATCGGCATTCAATCAAACGAAGGCTACGATCCGGAAACGTTTGCCAGACGCACGCAATACCTTATTGTAGGTTTTGGTTACACGTACTATTTGGGTGTCAAAGGAGGAGACTAGTCCATGTTTGTCAAGGAAAATACGGTTCCCGAGATCTCGAATTATTTCAAGAATCGATTGGCCGGTCTGTACTCCGATCGTGAAGTAAAAACCCTGGTCCGTGAGTTCGTTTGCCAACGAATGAATATCAACACCGCAGATTGGTACCTTAGCCAGAACATACTCTTCTCCGAATCCGATTTACTCTACTTTCGATCGGTTGTAAAACGCCTCGAAAAAAACGAACCCTTTCAATATGTCCTGGGAAAAACCGAATTCTGTGGATTGGAGTTGATCTGCGACAAACGTGCGCTGATCCCACGTCCGGAAACAGAAGAGCTCGTTGTGTGGGCGGTTGACACCATAAAAGACATCAAAAATCCTACCATTTTTGATATGTGTGCAGGTTCCGGATGCATTGCCCTTTCCATAAAGTCGATGCTGATGTCAGCAAAGGTAATGGCAGGTGAGTATTCAGAAGAAGCAATTGCGCAGTTACGCGACAACATGGAAAAGACCAATCTATCCCTTGATATTTTCAGTATCGATGCATTGAATGCCGGAGAATACAAGCAGTTTGAACCCAACTCTATCGACTGTGTGGTTTCCAACCCTCCGTACATAGCTGCCAATGAACTGCAGGGGATGGATGCAAACGTAGTTGATTATGAGCCACACATGGCACTGTTCGTTCCCGATTCTGATCCTTTGGTCTTTTATCGGACCATTGTGGAAGAATGTAAGAATCTCGTTCGAAATGAGGGATGGTATTTTTTTGAAATTCACGAGCATCTGGCCGAAGACATGAAAGAAATGCTCACTGAATTAGGGCTTGTCAACATTGAATTGAGGAAAGATTTGCAGGAAAAACCACGAATGATTCGAGCACAACGCGTAGTTTCACAGCATGGATAAGAAGGGGATAGAACAGGAAATTGCACGACTTACCAAAGAGTTGAATCATCACAATCACCTGTATTATGTGGAAAATTCCCCTGAGATCAGCGATTACGAATTTGACATGCTCCTCAAGCAGCTACAAGAGCTGGAAGGGGCACATCCGGAGTTTGCATACGATAATTCACCCACCCAGCGCGTAGGAGGAGACATCACGAAGAAATTTGAGACGGTTGAGCACCGTTACGCGATGTTGTCGCTTTCGAACTCCTATTCAAAAGTAGAAATTGAAGACTGGGTGCAGCGTGTTCTCAAGCTCACAGACGGCGAAGAAATTCAATATGTATGTGAACTCAAATACGATGGAGTGGCCATTGGTATCCAATACGTGAACGGTAAATTAAACCGTGCTGTTACGCGGGGAGATGGAACCAGGGGGGAAGACATAACCACGAACGTGCGTACCATTCGAACGGTTCCTTTGGAACTCAAAGGAGATTTTCCTGAAGACATTGAAATTCGGGGAGAGATTTTTTTTCCACTCAAGAAATTTGAAGCACTCAACGAAAGCAGAAGAGAGAGCGGTGAACCTGAATTTGCCAACCCCCGAAATACGGCATCCGGAACCCTGAAAATGCAGGATTCGTCAATCGTTGCCAGCCGTGGACTCGATTGCTTTCTGTATGGAGTGTATGGATATTCAGGAACTGAGGGGCATTACGAAGCCGTCAAAAAAGCTGGCGAGTGGGGCTTCAAAGTGCCAAAGCCGGCAGAACGCTACATCGAACGAACAAACAGCCTCAAGGGCGTAATGAATTACATTTCTTACTGGGACGAAAAGCGAAAATCACTTCCGTTCGAGATTGATGGTGTCGTTATCAAAGTGGACAGTTATGCGCAACAGGAAACGCTGGGATTTACTGCGAAGTCTCCACGCTGGGCAATCGCATATAAATTTAAGGCGGAACGGGTCTCGACAACTCTGGAACATGTGAACTATCAGGTGGGAAGAACCGGAGCTGTAACTCCCGTTGCGAATTTAACGCCCGTACAGCTCGGAGGAACAACGGTCAAGCGTGCTTCACTTCACAACTCGGACCAAATTGAGAAGCTGGATTTGCACATTGGAGACGTCGTGTTCGTGGAAAAAGGAGGAGAGATCATTCCGAAAATCGTTGGCGTCGATACTTCCAGACGAAAACAGGCTGCTCAACCGGTAGATTTCCCGGAAAACTGCCCTGAATGCAAAACACAATTGATTCGGAGAGAAGGCGAGGCGCAACATTACTGTCCCAATGAACTTGGCTGCCCCCCTCAAATGAAAGGACGTGTAGAACATTTTATAGGCCGGAAGGCGATGGATATTGACGGTTTGGGAGCAGAGACAGTTGATGCGCTCTTCGAAGCAGGTTTGATTCAAAATGCAGCTGATTTGTATTCGCTGACCTTTGATCAGGTGGTGAACCTGGATCGAATGGCGGATAAATCTGCCAACAACCTGATCAACGGTATTAAAGCATCCAAGGAAATTCCTTTCGAACGTGTATTGTTTGGAATCGGAATCCGATTCGTCGGTGAAACAGTAGCCAAAAAACTTGCACGTCATTTCAAAAACATCGATGCGCTCAAAACGGCAGATTTCGATTCGTTGGTAGACGTTGATGAGATCGGAGAGAAGATCGCCATTTCCGTTCAGGAGTATTTTGCCGATGAGCGCAACCTTGAAATCATCGAGAAACTGAAAGCAGCAGGCGTTCGGTTTGTGGTTGAAGAGAAGGAAGATGCCTCAAACAAGCTGGAAGGAAAATCCTTCGTGGTCTCAGGAGTGTTCGAGACTTTTGATCGGAAACAACTGAAAGAAATCATCGAGACAAACGGAGGGAAAAATGTGGGATCGATTTCCGCCAGAACTTCATACGTGGTTGCCGGGGAGAACATGGGACCGGCTAAATTGAAAAAGGCAGCTGATCTGGGAATTACCATATTGTCCGAACAAGAATTTATCGCGTTGCTCAATGGCTAACCTCTGGAGTCATATCAATAGTCTTTTGCTCGTTGTCCCCTATGAAGACGTTACGAAGATCAGGAAATGGAGAGAGGCCCTGAAGAACGCTGGCCTGAATGTGCACATTTGCAGGATTCTGTGCGTGATGGAATCTAAAAAGGAGCGAATGGAAATGCAGGAGATGAGCTACGTGGTGTTTCTCTCCGATGGTGATTTCGGATTGCTGGGTAAGTTGAAACACGAAGACGCAAAAAAAATATTTTCCGATCGATACGATGCCATCATCTCCATAGGAGAGGTTAAAGGCAGGATAGGTAAGGCAGTAAGCGGGGTTCGAAAACGATGGGATGTAGGCATAAATTCTACGGGTACACACGATATTTCGCTTGCTTCTGTTGATCTTTCACCCAATCACGTGATCGGATTCCTGAAAAGCACACTTGAGAAACTTTCGTAGAAACATCGTCTTTGTCAACAGTAGGATGAGGAAACAATTCCTTCCCTCCCGTTACACGCACGAATACAAATCGTAGCTTCGCTGCGTGAATCCATGGTTAATAATTCTGAAAACAGTGAGTTGCCGGGAATTCCAGCGAGTCAATTTGGTTAATTTTGTGAACAACAAACAAAAGAAATGGTTATGAATAATCCGTTCAAAGGTTCAGGTGTTGCACTGGTAACGCCATTTAACGAAGATCGTTCAATTGATTTTGACGCACTTCGCGCATTGGTTCGGTATCAAATGGATAATGGAACCGATTTCCTGGTGGTGCAGGGAACAACGGGTGAATCACCTGTTTTGGACTGGGAGGAGAAGATGGAAGTGTTGAAATGTGTCCGACAGGAGAACAATGGCAAACTACCGGTCGTTTTTGGTCTCGGCGGCAACAATACAAGGGCAGTTGCAGAGCAAATGGCATCGCTTCCAATTGGAATTGATGGTATTCTTTCGGTTTCTCCCTACTACAACAAGCCTACTCAACAAGGAATTATTGAGCACTACAAATACATTGCTTCAAAAACGGATCTGCCCATCATTTTGTACAACGTTCCGGGACGTACAGCTTCCAATATGACAGCTTCAACTACATTGGAACTGGCAAAGGTAGAGAACATCGTCGCGATGAAGGAAGCGTCTGGTGATTTCGGACAAATCATGGAAATCGTTCAACACAAACCGGAAGGATTCAGCGTCCTGTCAGGAGATGATGCGATTACGGCTCCTCTGATGACCATCGGTGTGGAAGGGGTGATTTCCGTTGTTGCCAACGCATTTCCGGCGGAATTTTCAAAAATGGTGCATTCCGCAATGGATGGAAACCTTTCGAGTATGAACCAGCATCACTATAATTTACTGCATGCTACGAACCTGTTCTTTGCAGAAGGAAATCCAGGTGGAGTAAAGGCTTCATTGGCCGGGCAGGGAATGATGAAACCATTCATGCGCCCACCGTTATACCCTATATCCGAAGAGTTGAACCGAGCAATCATTAGCGAAACCCAGCGTATATTGAATGGATGAAATTAAGGACATACTAAAAGCGGTTGATAAGGCAGAGCACATCGTTATCACAAGCCACCGATCACCTGACGGAGATTCCATCGGGAGCTCGTTGGGTTGGTATCGTTTTTTGAAGAAGATCGGCAAAAATCCGGTGATTTGTCATCCGGATTCATGCCCTCAGTTTCTGACGTGGATGCTCGATGGTGATCCGATTGAGACATTCGAAGCTGACCCTGTAGAAGTGGAAGCACACTTGATGTCTGCCGATTTGATCTTTTGCCTGGATTACAACGCTTCTGGCCGGCTGGGTACCGAGATGGGCGATGTATTGGACGCGGCGTCTGCTCCGAAAATCAGGATCGATCATCATCCGGGACCGTCTTTGGAAACAAGTGTTTCCATGGCACATCCTGAAGTTTGTTCAACATCACAGTTGGTTTTGGAGTGCATTCTTCAATCGGAACATTCCGATAAATTGGATGCTCGAATCGGTGGACCCCTGTACCTGGGAATGGTGACGGATACGGGATCGTTCCGCTTTTCATCGGTTGATGCCAGAACACACGAACTGGTCGCTGAGCTCATTCGCTGCGGGGTCAATCATTCTGAAATACACGAGAAAACCTTCGATACCAATCGATTGGAAAAATTGAAGCTGCGGGGATACGCGATTGCTGAAAAAACAGAAATCGTCCAACCACAGGGTGTGGCCATCATTTCTCTCACGAAAGAAGATCTGGATCGATTCAATTATCAAAAAGGAGACACCGAAGGGTTGGTTAACGTAGCACTTTCGATCGAAGGCGTAGATGTTTCTGTGTTTCTCATGGAAAAGGAAGGAGAGGTCAAAATGTCTTTTCGCTCCCTTGGATCAATTCCTGTGAACGAATTGGCCCGAATCCATTTCAACGGTGGAGGCCATCTCAATGCTGCGGGCGGACGTTCAGAAGATTCTCTTTCAGGCACAATTGATCAGTTAAAAACACTAATTCCGGAATTTTTTTGAAAAGGTTAGTTTGCATAGTGGGATTAACATTTCTAATCGGTTGTGGTGAAGAACACAAGCCTGAAGAGAACGAAATTGAATGGAACAAGGAAATTTCTTCCGAATACAGCAACGCCATTGCAGAGGACGAGGAAGTGGACATTCAGGTGTTTTTAGAAATGCGCCCGGAATGGAAAATGAAACGCACAGGCAGCGGACTCAGGTATTGGGTGTATGAATCCGGTGATGGAGAAATGCCCAAAAGCGGAGAGGTTGCCGATGTTGAGATACAGATCAGCCTGCTAAACGGAACCCGGTGCTACGGTACTGAAGAGGACGAATA
>JAURNA010000130.1 GCA_030830385.1 Crocinitomicaceae bacterium
GGGAAGACATTCTGCCGAAAAACGTTGATTTCTCAATCATTGATCACTTCGAAAAAGTGACGGATAAAGACGCCGCAGTATACACAAGACGTTTGGCACGCGAAGAGGGAATTTTTGTTGGAAATTCAGCAGGAGCGGCCATCAAGGGAATTCTTCAAATGAAAGATGAATTGACCGAAGACGATGTTGTGGTTGTATTGTTCCACGACCATGGCAGCCGCTACGTAGGTAAAATCTTCAACGACGATTGGATGCGCGAGCGTGGATTCCTGGAAGAAACAATTACAACCGCCGGAGACCTTATCGCCCGAAGAGGCGAAGATCCATTGGTTTCACTTTATAGCGAAGAGTTGGTGTCGCACGCAATCGACCGCATGCGCAAATTTGGGATTTCTCAAATTCCGGTAACACGAGACGGTAAGTTCGTAGGATCATTGGACGATACGAAAGTGTACCAATTGCTCATCGAAAACCCGGAGTTGCGCGATACTCCAATTTCCGGAATCATGCAGGCCCCGTTCCCTGTTGTGGGTGAGGATGCAGGGATCGAACATGTTTCCAAACTGATCACAAAGGATACGGCTGCAGTGCTCGTTGAGTTGAGTGCTGGCGGACATCATATCATTACCCGGCACGACCTGATCGCAGCAATCGGATAGCATGTCAATTTTCCGTGACCAAATGGGACGAGAAGTCGTTCTGCCCAATGTTCCGCAGAGAATCATCTCATTGGTTCCCTCGCAAACGGAACTGCTTTATGATCTGGGGCTGGGAGACAGAGTCGTGGGAATCACGAAGTTTTGTATTTACCCTGAAATTTGGTATCGAAGCAAAACACGGGTGGGAGGAACCAAATCGGTCGATATCGACATGGTTCGTAAGCTTCAACCCGATCTCATCATCGGGAACAAGGAGGAAAACGACCAGAGCGATATCGAATTGTTGGAAAAAATGGCTCCCGTTTGGATGTCGGATGTCTACAATTTAGAAGATGCAATCACGATGCTGGGTGAAGTTGGTGTAATCACGGATACATCAGACAAAGCTTCGCAAATCGTTGAGATCATTCAAGAACGATTCGATGCATTACGGAACCCAAATCAATCCGGTAAGCACGTAGCTTATTTCATTTGGTACAACCCCGATATGGTAGCCGGAAAGCAAACATTTATCGACGATATGATTGCGAGGTGTGGCTGGAAAAATGCATTTGATACGAACCGGTATCCCGTAGATGCAGAACCTGATCATGCGCCTGACTTCGTATTCCTGAGTTCGGAACCCTATCCATTCAGGGAAAAACACGTGGAGAGAATGCAATCAAAATTCCCAAATGCCAACGTGGTATTGGTTGACGGAGAGTATTTCTCCTGGTATGGATCGCGCCTGTTGAATGCTCCGGATTACTTCGAATCGCTGATTGCCGAACTTTCCTAAAGAATACCAACACCAAGAAGAAAGCGGGTAAGTGCGTGTCCGGGAGCCTCCCCATCTCTAAAACCAATGGTTCCCCGTATGACAACCGATTCCCCAGACATTGGATCGCCATAAATATCGATTTCTTCAATGGATTCGGCGAGCCGCCTGGCAGATTGAAACACACCTGAAAGTCGAATCAGCTTCCCCACGATCATACCCGATTCAAATTCCAACAATTCGACCGGATCTCCCTTGATGGCAATAAGATGTTCTTCCGGTTTCAGGTTCCCCGGTGGTTCTGCACCCACATAAATAGTCGATGGATCGTATTGACTGAAGTAATAGCGTGTTTTGACATACTCAAAGGTAGAATCCGTCAGGTGCGTGATGAGGTTCCGGGCTTTCAGCTCCAAAAGATTTTTTTTGAAATCCAACGAATCCGAAAAATAAACGATCGAATTTATCATCGGGGTGATCTCAGATGAACTGAGTGATGCGACGAACAATCCGGAATAATCGATTGAAAAACCATTGATTTTCGGAAAATAAGTGCCTGAGCGATCCAATAGTCCGGAGAGCCAGGTTGCCGCGAAATCAGGAAAAACACCACTGTGCATGTGGAACCCATCTCCCGCGTGAGAAGATATTCCGGACGGGCCAACCGAAGCATCAAATAAGTGCGCTGAAATATTGATGTTTGCGTTTTTAACATCAAGGTAAATATGGCTTTTTCCGGACCAATACCCTATGGTGTGCTCTGTTTGAACATAGGGCTTACCAACGTCGGAAGCAGGTTCCATGGAGCCCGCAATTTTTGTCAACTTCTCCCTGGATAGCCGGTCACAAAACAGTACGATCCCGACATTTCCATGGCGTGCGAACCCCACATGATCCGGAAAGAATTTGGGGCAGTTTTGATCAAATTGATCAGGGGCATTCAGGTTCAGGGACATACCCCATGCTTTGTTGCCCTCAATGGAAAACTCAAACAAAAAATGCTCACTGAATACATTCACACCGATCAATTCGCGCTCTTCCATCTCTTCCAGCATTTGACGGGCAAGAGGATTGTCCTTTGCCTCAAAAAGAATGCTTTCCAGTGCGTTGCCAAACAGTTCTTCGCCGTCGATGCGCAATAACCATTCAACGTCTTTTGGAAGATATTGGGAATTCTCGTAGCCAGGCTTTTCGAAGAGAAACCGAAACACGAAAAAAATGCCCCATGCTACAACCAGCAGAATCATCAGGGCAAAAACACGTATACCGAGTTGTTTTTTCGACATGAATCAAAAGTAACCAAACAGATTTGACTAATTTTATCCCGATGAAAAAAGGCGGATACTACCTGTTGAGAATGTTTGGGTGGCGAATCGATAAAGACATCCCCCAGGATGTGAAAAAGTGCGTCATTGTCATGGGGCCGCACACGTCAAATTGGGACTTTGTCATCGGCAGAATTGCCTTTTATACCTATGGATTGAAAGCCAAGTTCTTGATCAAAAAAGAGGCATTCGTACCCGGGTTCGGTTGGCTACTGAAGTGGATGGGAGGAATTCCCGTGGATCGAAAAGCGAAAAACAACCTGACAAATGTCGCTGCCGAGATGTTCTCTGAAAACGACTCACTATACCTCGTTTTTACACCCGAAGGCACACGCAGCTACAACCCTGACTGGAAAAAAGGATTCTATTACATCGCTGAAAAAGCAAAGGTTCCCATCTACATTGCGTATATCGATTATGAGCACAAGCGAGGTGGATTCAAAGGTAAATTCGATCCAACAGGTGATATCAAGAAGGACATTGATTACATCAAATCACGCTTACGTCAACACAAAGGAAAAATCCCCGAAAACGGAATTCGCTAGTCAGATTTTACTTGTTTGTCGGCCCGTTTCGCATTGAACCCGTACGGACAGTGTTTACATCCGCTTTGGCAGCAGTAACTGCGCTTCAAATGATACGATTCTGTGAACACAACGTAGCCCTCCTCGCTGAGGTAATAGTCTTCCGGAGCTAGGTCGCCCCGTTTTGAAAAACCAGACATATCATCGGTCATAGGCGCAAATTTAATCATATTTGCATTCTATGAATGCTTTCGGTTACGGCGAATCACCTTTGCAGAAACTTTCCGATCACGGTTGGGAATCGCGTAACATTCACGTTTTCGTAAAACGAGATGACCTCATCCATTCTGAGGTTTCGGGTAACAAATGGCGGAAACTGAAGTACAATCTTGCACAGGCCAGCCATCTGAAAAAATCGGGGATTCTCACCTTTGGCGGTGCGTATTCAAATCACCTTCTGGCAACTGCTTCGGCCTGTAATGATCATGGAATCCAAAGCATAGGAATCGTAAGAGGCGATGAGTTGAGCGAATCGAGTAATCCTACTTTGGCAAGGTGTGCTGAGTTGGGGATGCAATTGGAGTTTGTTCCGAGAAATGAATACGCGTTGAAATCGGAGAAAGGATACATTGAAACCCTACAGAATCGTTTTCCGGATTATCGGGTTGTTCCGGAAGGAGGCGCAAATTACTACGGGATCATCGGTTGTCAGGAGATCGTTCGGGAATGCGACGGTGAAATCGATCATTTTTTTCTCGCGCAGGGCACAACCACAACCAGTTGTGGCGTCCTTCTTGCATTGGCAGAGCATCAGCATTTGACGGTTGTTCCGGTGCTGAAAGGATTTGAATCACGGAAAGAAATGGAACATGTACTCATGCGCGCCAGTCTGTCCGAATCGTCCATTTCCGAATACCTTCAAAGGGTAACCGTCCTGGACGATTATCATTTCGGAGGATACGCTCGTTATTCAGAAGAGTTGATTGAATTCATTCGATTTTTCCACCGAAAATTCGGCATCAGACTGGATCCGGTCTACACGGGAAAAGTTGCTTTTGCCATGTGGCAGGAGCTGGAAAAGCCTGAATTTGAGGGGAAATCGGTTGTGTTGGTTCATTCAGGAGGGCTTCATGGGATTCCGGGAATTGAAGCGAGGCTGGGTGAAAAGCTGTTCTAACGAAGCAAGTTTATGAGATCAACGGCTGGCTGTACGTCATGCACACGGAGAATATTTGCGCCTTTGGACAGAGCTACAGCATTCAGTGCAATGGTACCGGGCAAGGATTCTTCGGGAGTAATTCCGAGTTTTCGGTAAATCATGGACTTTCTCGATAGTCCAATCAAAATTGGAGCTTCCAGCTCATGCATACGTTCGAGCTGGTTGAGCAACTCATAGTTTTGATCCAACGTTTTGCTAAATCCAAATCCCGGATCAAGAATTACCTGATTTGCCCCCCTCAATCGAAACGGAAGCATGCGTTCCTCAAAATAATCAAGCAGATCCGTCACCACGTCATCATACTGCGTATTGTCCATCATGGTCTGAGGTGTTCCGCGCATGTGCATGAGGACATACGGAACGTTGTGTTTGCCAATGACGTCCATCATTCGGTCGTCTTGCTGGCCACCGGAAATGTCATTGATCATAAAGGCTCCCGCTTCAATTGATTCCTCCGCAATCGATGCGCGAAATGTATCAACCGAAAAAAGAGCATCGGGAAAAGCTGTGGTAGCACCGTGAAGTATGTCGAGCAATCGTTCTTTTTCCTCGTCCTCGGAAACGTGATCCGCGCCGGGTCTCGAAGAATAAGCTCCGAGATCAATAATGTCGGCTCCTTCATTCAACATTTGCTCTGTACGCACCAGAATTTCGCCCTCTTTTCGGACCCGACTGGAGGAGTAAAACGAATCCGGTGTCAAATTCAGAATGCCCATGACTTTCGGTGTGGATAAATTGAGGGATTTATCCCGAAAATCAAACCTTACGTTCGTTGCAAAATATGTATCTTCAGCCTTCAAATTCAGTATCTCTCTGACAATGAGTAAAACCAATTCTGAGTATGCAAATGTAATCAATGTTTGCCGGGATATTTTCGAGAAGAAAACCAAAGATTACGGAACCGCCTGGCGAATTCTCAGGCCAAGTTCGTTAACAGATCAGTTGTTTATCAAAGCACAGCGCATCCGAACGATTCAGGAAACGGGTGAAAACAAGGTGGGAGAGAACATCGAGGATGAGTTCGTGGCAATCGTGAATTATTGCATAATGGCCCTTATCCAGCTGCATGAAACCGATCTGAAAGAATGGGAATTGGAACCGGAGGAGGCAATTCGCTTGTACAAAACGTATTCGAATCACGCTTTCGAACTCATGCAGAAGAAAAATCACGATTATGGGGAGGCATGGAGAGACATGCGGATCAGTTCTTTAACGGATCTGATTCTTCAAAAACTGCTCCGTGTTAAGCAAATCGAAGACAACGATGGGACCACAATCATCAGCGAGGGAATTGATGCGAACTATTACGACATGTTGAATTATTCCGTATTCGCACTCATCCACATGAACGTGGGAAAACCTGCGAACGAATGAAACAACAGGCAACGCTTGGAGGACGCTCAATGGTGTTCAACGTCGCGTTTGTGGTGCTGAACATTCTGGGACTTGCATTGCTCACAATGGGAGGCCACACCCATTTTGCCGAAAGTCCCTGGATGTTTTGGACCGGATTGTCCCTTGTGCTCATTACTTCCGGAGGGATATTCCTGTTTCGAGGCAGATGGATGATGTCGTCCGTTGCCAGGGTCATTGTGGGTGGGCTATTCATCGTATCCGGATTGATCAAGGCAAACGACCCCCTTGGCTTCTCCTACAAACTGGAGGATTATTTTCAAGACGGGGCACTTGCTTATCGTATCAAAGAACTGTTTGGAACTCCGGGATTTTCAATGGAGTGGCTCGTCGATCAGGCCCTTGTTCTCAGTGTCATGATTTGCGTTATGGAAATGGTTCTGGGTGTGCTCGTACTCATCGGAGGAAAGATTAAGTTCGTTTCGTACACGCTACTGCTCATGATGCTGTTCTTCACATTTTTGACCTGGCACACGGACAACTGCCATAGCGAGCACCGATACATCGATCGCGATACCTACGAAATAACCGATCCGATCGTGGCAACCAAACTGGAGCAGGCGAAACATTCGGACGAAATTGCAGTGGTTTCGAAAACCAGCAAGGAGATTGTGCTCGACGAAAGCAAGCGAGTGGAATGCGTCACGGATTGCGGTTGTTTTGGTGATGCGATGAAAGGATCCGTTGGGCGTTCATTGACTCCCAATGAGTCACTGTGGAAAGATATCGTTTTGCTCTATCTGGTTCTCTGGATTTTCATTTCACAATGGATCATCCGTCCGAACAATCTACGTCAAAACATCGTGTTCATCATTCTTGGAATGACCGTTGTTGGATTCTTTTCATGGGTTTTTGGTTGGCTGTTTCCAGTATTTTTTGCGTTCACAGCAATTGTAGTGGCACTTTGGGTGAGAAGGGCGGGAGGAACCCTGTTCGGGAATCATTTCGGAAGTGCACTCAGTACAACCGCTTTGTCTTCGGCCCTTGTGATCTATGTGCTACTCTATGCGCCGATCAAGGATTACCGACCGTATGCAGTAGGAGAAAATTTGTCGGAGATCACCGACGAAGGAATTCCGAAGAATGAATTCGAACCCTTCATTGTTCATTCCGATTTGTCTGATTGGGAACTCAGTCTCGGATTCATCCGGGCTCTTCATGATTCGACATCTGTTTCTGATTCGATCATCCGGGTGTGGTCTGTACGTGAGGAAACGTTGATTGATGTGCCCATCGCCGAATTTACCGATGAAACGAAAGGATATCTGTCTCCTGATTTTGAAGTGCGGGATACAGTCCTGAATGTCCGCCCCGGCAACTCGTATATACAAGTACGTGATGCAATTCTCGGATTGGATAAAGTAGTAATATTGGTTTCTGAATCACTCAAAGAGGGCGTTTGGTCAATGAAAAAGCTGAAGAAGTTAAAATCCGTCTGTAAAACGAGGGAAGTGCCGTTTATCATGGTTTGCAGTGCGACCCGGAAGGAGATGGATGCGTTCCGAAATGAACATAACTTCCCAATCCCAACCTTTTCAATGGATGAAATCGAATTGAAAATTATTTCCCGATCGAATCCTGCACTTATGTACCTCGAAAAGGCAGTGGTAAAGGCAAAGTATCCGCACCGATCCATTCCGGATGCTGAAGATTTTGAAACGGAATGTCTAAAGAAATAACCGACGATTAAAAACGATGGCTCGAAAAATTGTAGCTGGAAACTGGAAAATGAATCTGATCCTGAACGAGGCAAAGGAACTCTGTGATGGAATCAATAACTCGGAACCCAACCCGGCCGTTGAACGAATGGTGTTTCCGTCGCACATATTGGCAAGCACAGTACGAAACGAATTGAGCCATTCGGTCAGGGTCGGAGTACAGAATTTTAATGCTGCTGAGAAGGGAGCGCATACGGGGGAGACGTCACTTGCGCAAGCAGAAAGTATCGGTGTCGACATCGTTTTGATTGGCCACAGCGAACGACGAAGTATGTACGGTGAAACCAATGCTATCCTGAAAGCAAAGGTGGATGCTGCCGTTCAACAAGGAATGGACTTCATCTTCTGCTGTGGCGAACCATTGGAGGTTCGGCAAAATAACGGTCAGAACAATTATGTGAGGGCACAGCTGGAAGAGAGTCTGTTACACATTTCATCGGAACAGATCAACGGACAAATTATTGCTTACGAACCCGTTTGGGCAATCGGAACAGGGAAAACGGCGTCGGCAGAACAGGCGGAGGAAATGCACGCTGCAATCCGCTCGTGGCTGGTTGATCGATACGACGAAAAGACAGCGCAAAATATCGCTATTTTATACGGAGGAAGTTGTTCTCCATCAAATGCTCCTGAGCTATTCGCTTGTCCGAACGTTGATGGTGGATTGATCGGCGGCGCCTCATTAACAGCAAAAGATTTTGCATCCATCGCAAGAGCATTCGAATGAATAAAGATACACTTGAATTGACGTTGCATCTCACTCCAACCCAACCCTGGAGTGAAGTGTTGATTGCACAGCTTGCAGAGTTGGGTTTTGATGGATTTATTCAAACGGAAACGGGCATTCAGGCTTATTCGAATGAAAAGCTGGATATAGAAGAAGTATTGGCCCAAACCCATGTACACAATGCAGAGGATGTCAGCTACACCTGGGAAACCAGAATGATCCCGCATACAAACTGGAATGCACAGTGGGAAGCTGGATTTGAACCCGTATTTGTGGAGGAGTACGCAACCATTGCAGCACCATTTCACAACGTCGGAGTGAAGGGAATGTGCATCCGGATTCAACCGCAAATGTCCTTTGGAACCGGACATCATCAAACCACATGGATGATGACCAAAGAGCTATTCGAGTTGCCCTGTATTCCCGATCGCGTTCTCGATATGGGGGCAGGGACAGGTGTACTCGCAATTGTAGCGGAAAAACTCGGTGCCAAAGACATTCTTGCCGTCGATATTGAACCCTGGTCTGCGGAAAACACTGCGGAAAATGCAGAGCGTAACCAATGCACGAAAATTCGTTCCATTTGCGGAGACGTAGACGTGATCGACGGGAAGAAATTTGGATTGATTCTTGCTAACATAAATAAGAACGTACTGAAGTTGCACATGGACGCATACGTGCAAGCGCTTGATCAACAGGGAATCCTTGTTGTAAGTGGATTCTTTGGCTCAGATGTGCCGGAAATGGTAACTTTTTGCCAGCAATTGGGTCTTACACCAGAGCGACAGTTGGAACGCGAAGAATGGGCGGCATTGCGGTTCAGGAAACAAACAAATTAAACAACAAACGATGAATCTATTCAGGCTTTTGGCAATAGGTCTGCCGCTACTTGTGGCGGTAGGAACACAGGCGCAAACCTATCCAAACGATCGCGAAAAATTCGTGAAAACCTTCGAGAAAACACTCAGTGAATACGGAAACGGTGACTTCATGGATTTCGCCAAAAAAGAGTTGCCACCCATGTTGCTCGAATCAGGAGATTTTTCCGATGAACGATTCTCACGCATGGTAGCCACGTGCAACACCATGGAAACCAAACGGCTGAAAGTGTATCCGGAAATGTATTTCTACGTGTACTCGGTAGCCGCAATGATCAAAACCAACCAGTCGGAAGCGAGTTTTAACGCCTGGCACACCACAGTAGACAAAATGATGGATTCGCGGAACGTGAAGAAAATTAAAGACTTCGTGGAATTTTCTGCAGGGTTCTTCACCAACGGACAGATTGCCCTTGCTTCCAACTTTCAATGGTTTTACCTCGGAGGAAATTTCAGCTTCGAGTACGACAAACGCGTTTCCGTTAAGTTTTTCGACGGAAATTTGATCTGTCGGGCTATATCAAAGTCAAGTGGAGAGCAATCCGTAGACAGTCTGCGTGTTCTGAAAACCAGCGGAGATTACGATCCGATTTTGAAGAAATGGGTCGGTAATGGCGGAACAATCAACTGGGAAAAAGTAGGATTGGATCCAACGGAAACGTTTGCGGAAATTGCAGATTACGACTTGTCGTTGAAATCATCCACGATACGCCTGGATACCGTGATGTTAACGACTCCCTATTTTAGCAAGCCCATTCCAGGACGTATGACAGATCGGGCGTTCAAGGTGAATCGCGAAATCGATAAAGTCTATCCGCAATTTATGTCTTTCGACACCAAACTGCTCATCGAAAACCTCATTCCTAACATCGACTATCTTGGTGGATTTGCAATGGAAGGAAATAAGTTTCAGGGGGTGGGAACGAAAACAGAACGTGCACAAATCACCTACCGGCGCGGAGGAAAGCCGTTTATGGTAACCAGATCCGAAAAGATCACGGTTTCTCCGCAAAAAGTATTCGTGAACTTGGGTGAATTCTCCTTGTATGTGAGCACGGGAGATTCGATTTATCACCCTGGAATTCGTTTCGAATATTTCTTCGATAAAAAAGAAGTGCAGATGAGCCGGTCTACAGTCGGAATTGGTGAGGCTCCATTCAAAGATTCCTACCATCAACTGGATGTTTATGCCCCCAAAATGGTATGGAAAGAAGGAACCGAAGATGTAATGTTCACCTTCGATTTCACCATGGGAGTCGAGCAAAGAGTAGCGGATTTCGAATCCTGGAATTATTTCAATGAGCAGGTATACGATCGACTACAAGCCATGGAAGAAAGACATCCGCTTGCAGCGATATCTCAGTATTGTTACAAGTACGACGAATACGTTCTTACAGAAGGAAAAGCGGCCACGGCGCTTGGAAAAACAGTAGATCAAGCCAAGAGTACGCTACTCAGCCTCTCAAGCCTCGGATTCATCAATTACGACACAGAAACAAAGATGATTGTGGTGAATCAAAAACTCGACAACTTCGTTAAGTCCAAGGCGAAAAAGAAAGACTACGACAATATCTCCATCCGATCGGATTTGAGATTGAAGGATACCTCAGCGGCATTCATAATGCGTCAACTGGGGATTTCAAGCCTCAAAGAATTCAAGCGCGACACATTTGCGCTTACCGTACAACAAATGTACAAGGATCAAAACGCACGCCGAAGGTTGGAGAAAAACTTTGCCGTATACGACATGAATTCAATGGATATCTCCCTGGTAGCTGTGGATCAGATCGATATTTCGGCAAACAAAAACGTGCAAATTTTCCCGGATCAAGGCGATCTTCTCGTGAAAAAGAATCGGAACATGGCCTTCAAAGGCTGGGTCAATGCCGGAAAGCTTGAAATAGAAACCGAAGCCGCATTTTTCAATTATGATGAGTACAAAATTGACCTGCAAAAGACCAAAGAAGGCATGTTTAGGGTGCGTCCATTGCAAAAGGAACACGGACCGGAGAGCATTCGCATGATCAGTGAGATCAGCGGCATCACGGGTGAAATTCTCATAGACACAATGACAAACAGATCGGGGAATAAGCCGAATTACGATCACTATCCCATCCTGAAAACAGCGAATACCAGCTACGTGTATTACAACGATCGGGACATCTTCCTTGGCGTTTATGACAGTACTCGATTCTATTATGCGATCGATCCATTTGAGCTTGATCACCTCAACAACTTTGACGAGGATACGCTGAAGTTATACGGAGAACTTGTTTCTGCCGGAATTTTCCCGCGAATTGATGAACCACTTCGAATTATGCAGGATTATTCATTTGGTTTTACAACAGCGGCACCGGAGGGTGGATATTCGTTTTACGGTACCGAAGCGAAATACGACAACAAGATTGTGCTTTCCAGAAATGGTTTGCAAGGACAAGGGATCATCAATTTCGTGAATTCAACCTCTAAATCGAACGCATTGACGTTCCTTCCGGATTCAACGATCGGATACGCCAATTTCCTCAACAGGCCATCTGAAAAAGGCTCACCTGTGGAGTTCCCGGATGTTAACTGCGGA
>JAURNA010000131.1 GCA_030830385.1 Crocinitomicaceae bacterium
CTTCTTCTCAGTTTGTCGATCTCCGATTTGTTTTTATCCGGGAAACTTCGTTCGAGGTTTTCAGTAATTACAGCTTTGCGATACGGTGCGACAGAAATGATAATCAGGTAGAAGAAATCCGTGAACAGATACAGCACCGGTAGTGGCAACCAGGAAAAGGGAAGGGCGAATACATAATAGCCGATCTGTGCCATTAATCTGAATATTTTTTACCCCACAATCGTTCGATGTTCGCAGCGACTTCCTGCTCCTTCGCGTGACTTCCGGGTTCGAAGAAGTTGGTTCCTGCGATTTCATCTGGCATGAATTCCTGCTCGATGAAATTACCCGGGAAGTTGTGCGAATACTGATAGCCTTTGCCGTATCCAAGATTGCGCATGAGTTTTGTGGGAGCATTTCGCAAGGGGAGTGGTACCTGCAGATTTCCCGTTTCCGTTACAAGTTGTTGTGCCTTTCGAATCGCCATGTATGCAGCGTTTCCCTTCGGTGAATTTGCCAGGTAAATGGTACACTGCGCGAGCACAATTCGTCCTTCCGGCCACCCAATTGTCTGTACTGCCTGAAAACAATGATTCGCCATGAGCAAGGCATTGGGGTTCGCAAGCCCGATATCCTCAGCTGCAGAAATGATGAGCCTTCGCGCGATGAATTTTGGATCTTCACCACCTTCGACCATCCGTGCAAGCCAATATATGGCTGCGTTGGGGTCGCTTCCACGAATGGACTTGATGAAGGCCGAGATGATATCGTAGTGTTGCTCCCCGTCTTTATCATACATGGCCACGCTTTGCTGCGCAACTGACATTACCAGTTCGTCGGTGATGCTGATCTTTTTCTCATCCTGAAATGTTCCGATCATAATCTCGAAAACATTCAAAAGTTTCCGGGCATCACCGCCTGAAATTGCCAAAAGAGCTCCTGTTTCCTTCAGGTTTATGCTCTTTTTCCTGAGTTGAACATCCTCTTGAATTGCCTTATTGAGAATGCTTAAAAGCGATTCTTGCGAGTGCTCCTTGAGAACGTAGACCTGACAGCGCGATAAAAGGGCAGAAATGACTTCAAACGAGGGGTTTTCAGTGGTGGCGCCTACCAACGTAATGACTCCCTTTTCAACCGCGCCAAGAAGAGAGTCCTGCTGTGTTTTTGAAAATCGGTGAATCTCATCGATGAAAAGAATGGTTCCGCTCTTGGTGAACATGCCAGCAGATTCTACCTTTTGAATGACCTCACGGACATCCTTAACTCCTGAAGAAATCGCTGAAAGTGTGTGAAAGGGACGCTTGAGATGATCGGCGATCAAATGAGCAAGCGTTGTTTTCCCAACGCCGGGCGGTCCCCAGAAGATCATTGATGGAATGACTCCTGAATCCAATGCACGGCGCAAAGAAGCGCCTTCCTTGAGCAGGTGATCCTGTCCCTGATAATCGTCCAGATTTTTCGGACGCATACGTTCTGCTAATGGTGCCTGGATGTTCATCAGATTCCTTGTGTCGACAAAGATAGAGTTTAGCGAATTACCTTTTGTTTTCACTTGCAGACAAATTCAGAAGGTTTTCAACAGATTCGTTTCCGGGTTCTATTTGCTGTTATGCACCGTAGCATCATTCCTTCCAACGGATCAGATTCTTGCCTCAAATCTGCTCATAAGACCACTTCACTTCTGTTGAGCGAATTGTTGTTGATCCTCGCAAGAAGCCGAACTGGAAGAGTTCGGGCGATACCGCCGGGTGAAATTGAGGGGAGGGTAGAATTAGTTATCCGATGGGTTTTTCGGGAAGGTTGACATCACCTTGAATTTTCCTCCCATTTTTTCCAAAATTTCATTCCAAAGATCGTCTTTGGCGTCGTTCAGGATAAAAGATCGTGAGATTTTGTTAACCGCAAGCCAGGATTTTTCTCCCATTTCATCCTCCAGCTGATCGCTTTCCCAACCGGAGTACCCCACAAAGAATCGGAAATGGTTTGCTTTGTTCGGAGAGGCGATGAGCAGTTCCTTTACCTGATCGAAGTTTCCTCCGATGTAAATCCCATCGTTGATTAATGTGCTTCCTTTGACTTCTTCTCCCAGGGAGTGAATGAAAAACAAATTCGATGTATCCACGGGGCCTCCAACGCTCACACGAATGGAAATGTCAGGAAAACCGTTGATCATTTCTTTGAGTCCGGTATCGAGATAGTTGTTCAATACGAATCCAAAACTGCCCGATGAATTGTGATCACAGAGATAGACAACGGAGCGTTCAAAGAAACGGTCGTGCATAAAAGGCTCTGAAATCAGAATCCCTCCCTTTTCGGGTGCCGCGTCATTGTCAAAACTAAAATCAATCACTCTTATAAGATAGTCTTTTTTATTAGAAAAAAGAAGGTGGTTTTCGAATTTGAATCTTGGCATCCTGAAACAGAGAAGAGGTTGAGCGAATTGTGAATAAGAAGCTCTGATTTCCGCCAATTGGAGTCCAGAAAAATTGCAATGCCCAACAGTGCATATCACGTGTTAATGTAAAGC
>JAURNA010000132.1 GCA_030830385.1 Crocinitomicaceae bacterium
AATTCGTCCCAAATTCACTTCACATTATAAAACCGATGGTAGTCAGGGTTTCTTCGTTTTATCAAACACTTACTCATCCCGAATTACAAATTCATAATTCATAATTCATCCCAAATTCACTTCACATTGTAAAACCGATGGTAGTCAGGGTTTCTTCGTCACTAATGATTCAAACTCCATGAGTACTCCAAATAGCTCACGTTGACCTTTTTTTCGTCCAACTGATCCGTACGATACTTGTTAATGAAATCAATTACCGTTGAACCACCCTTGGTGAAATCTTCTTTGTACCACTCAAAAATCTTAGAAATTTGAGCTGATTTCTTCTCGAACTTGTTCTTACCCGTATCGTTTAAGAAACGCTTCGTCTGCGAGGTGAGCTTGCTGTATACATTCGAAGGGGTATATGCAGCATTCAGTAATACTGGACAAGAGGCACTAGCGCAATTTAAGGCAAAGTGAATGCGAGGCTCGTTGAATTGTTTACGGATCACATCGTTTTCAACGTTGTTCAATGTGTATGTTTTTCCACCCAATTTGATAAATTTCTTATCCCAGGGTTTACCACCATTTATGTTGGTAATGGAGCTCGTTGGATAATTGTCCGTTACTAGTTTGATCGTATAAATGTTGTAGACGTTAATCCAAAAAGTGAGCTTCTGTGCACTGCTCCAACTAGCTCCGGGAGAATTCGCTTCGAACTCTTTGATGATTGCGTCCAACTCAGATTTATTGTTCTTAATAGAAGCATAATTCACTTTGCCCCCGGCGCTTACATATTTTTTCAAAAATGTATTGAGCTTTTCATACGCGTGAAAATCATAGTCGTCTTCTTCTTCCTGAACCATTGGTTTAACGAGTGGAGAATCATCCGTGGTTTCGACTTCAACTACTCTGTCTACAACGCCATCTACTTCGGCAACCACTACCGTTTCTCCATTTTCATTTTTCTTTACAGTGGTAGATGTTACCTGATCTGGGTCAACTCCATCCAATTCGATTTCTCCGTTGTTATCACTGGAAGTGTTATCCAATTGATCAGAAGTTTCCGACGTATTTGTAGTGTTTGACTGAGACGAATCCATTGAATCCGACATATCAGATGATTCACTCGAACAAGAAAACAGAACAAGCGAAATAAGTACCGGTAAAAAAAGTGAAATACGATTCATAGGTTTTAGATCAATTTGAAGTGAGTGCACTTACGTAAAGTACGAATTATTCCAGTGATTTGTAATTGTCAATCCAGGTGGGGTTCATCACATCCTCCATCAATCTCCAGAAATTCGTATCGAGGAAAAAATCTCCGTCGATGTGACTGATGCCGTAGCGGTCGCCTAAATACTGTATTTGATTATAGGAAGGCATATGCAACTTTTTACTCCATCCACGTTCCGTGATTTGACCGCGGAACGGATACGTCGAAAACCGAATTTTCCATAACGAGTCAAGCGGAATGCAAAAAGGAGATTGTATCATCGTGGAGGAGTCAATCGATACTCCACAATCAATACCGTGCTCTTCAAAGTAATTAACCCGATTTGGATTGTACGGACTGGGCCAATAACCGGATACGATTTTGATGAATGTTTCCTTTTCTACGATCCGCTTCGTCGTGAGTACACGACCATTGTCAAGGTAACACACGAATGTATTGATACGGGAGTTATCTCCAATCGAAACGCGAACACCGAACACAGGGCGACTGATCGGCTCCATCATAACAGAGGAACAAACGAACCAGGAAACCATGAAGATCAGCATCCGTCTCATACGTTAAAATACGAAAAATACGATTGAAGGTTGCGGTTCGTATCCGCTTAAGTGGTTCATCGAGAAGGTGAAAGAAAATGGTTCGAAGTGATGGAGCAAAAACCATGGGTTGAGCTGGAATCGTACACCGGAAAAAAACGTACTTTTATCCCGGCAGAAGTGTCAGATTGCCAATGATGAATCAGTTTCTCAAGAAGTACGGTCAGATAGCCTTCTATTCCCTGTGGACAGTGAGCTTAATCCTACAGGTGTATTGTACCGAATTAGGTTCCGATGAGGCCTACTACTGGATGTATTCGCGGGAACTGGACTGGGGATATTTCGATCATCCACCTGTTATCGCATGCTTGATCAAAGTTGGGTACGGGCTCTTTCACAATGAGCTCGGAGTGCGATTGTTGCCCATTTTGCTCAGCGGACTGACAATTTACCTGTGCGAACGGCTCATTACTCCCCGGAAAAGATCGCTGTTTTACCTGATCGTTCTATCAATTGCCGTCATACACTTCATGGGATTCTTTGCTCTCCCGGATTCACCTTTACTGCTTAGTTGTGCACTGTACTTGTTGCTGTACCGCAAATTCCTGGAGCGTCCGGGGGTGATGATTTCACTGGTACTCGGAGGAACAATCGCCCTGATGATTTTATCGAAATACCATGGAGTCTTGATCGTTTTTATGACTGTGCTTTCCAATTGGAAACTGATCAAAAATCGTTACTTCTGGTTAGTAGCAACCGTTGTCATCGTTGCGCTTACACCGCACATTCTGTGGCAGTACAACATGAATTTTCCATCCATTCGATACCACCTGTTTGGAAGAAGCGCCGAGCCTTACATGTTTCGATTTACCTGGGAATACCTGCTGACAGAATTGTACGTACTGGGACCATTTACAGGCATCGTGATGTTCATCGTTGCGCTTCGCGTAAAAGCGAAGGACGATTTTGAACGCAGCCTGAAATTCCTGTTTTGGGGTTGTTATATCTTCTTCTTTTTCATGACGTTCAAAGGCAGGGTAGAGGCCCACTGGACCTTCTTCGTGATGATTCCCGGCATTTATCTTGGATATCGCTGGTTGGAGCAACGAAATGCCCGTTGGTTCCGAACATTGGCGTTTGTGTCATTCGGATTGATTTTCGTCGGCAGAATGCTGATTGCGATGCCATTTGATAAGAAAAAGTATCCGGTTTTGGGTCAATTGACAGCAGGGTTTAACAGCGAAAGCCTGATGAAGGGAATCCACAAAACGGCGGGTAATTATCCGGTAGCATTCATCGATTCGTATCAGATGGCGTCGTTGTATGGATTTTACAGCGGACAACAGTCATTTTCATTCAATAGTTTCATGGGGAGGCAGAATCAATTCAACCTCTGGGACAGTGAGGGAAGGTTCAGAGGGAAAAGTGTCATGGTTATCATGAACTACAAAACCGGCTACCCAAAAATGGAAACAGCTCCCGAGGTGCGCTACACAGTGATTGATAATTTTCAGGGGTTTTCTTCTGTGTTTGTTCAGCCCGTAAACTTCCCGAAACAAATGAAACCGGCTTCAAGCCAGACGATCAAGCTGCAGATTGTCGATAAGAACTCCCTGGACCTCGGTGCAAATCTTGATTATCCGGTAAAATTGTTCGCACATTTCTTTGAAGAGAGCATTTTCATCGAGACGCATGATATTAAGTGGCTTTCAAATGACGATTTGAATAAAGAAATAGAAGTGAACTTCTCAGCGCCTGAAAAACCAGGTAATTATGCAGTCCAATTCTCTTTGAAAGCAGGTTGGTTACCCGGAACCCGGAACAGTGAAAACTGGAAGCTGAATGTAAAGTAAGAAGGGATCGTTATCCGAATCGATACACGTGATTCGGCGTAATGCATGTGTTCAAACGAATATCCTGAAATGTGGTATCCTCAACCTGCTCGATCAAATCATCGAAGTGATACAGTCCAATGAAGGTGCAACGCGGAGAACATTTGCGAAGGAACCGATCGTAAAATCCTTTTCCGTATCCCACGCGATTTCCTTTTTTGTCAACTCCCAGCAAAGGGACAAAAACAAAATCAAAATGCTCCGCTGCAATCACACGTCCCTTCTTCGGTTCAGGAATACCAAAGGTTGAAATTTCCAGTTGATCCTCGGACTCAAAGAGAATGTGCTTCATCTCGTTGGTTTTGAAATTTGCCTTCGGCACAGCAACCTGAGCACCAAATGAAAGAGCTTTTTCCCAAATGCGATAGGTGTTGATTTCCTTCTTGCGTTCAATGGGAAGAAAGAGGCTGATCCGTTTGCCTTCCAGCTGGTAATTGCTGAACGTTTGATGACAGATAGCTTCTGAGATAAACTCCAATTCTTTCGGAGAAAGTGCCTTTCGGCGATCCAGAAACCGGGTGTAGGTCATCTCGATCAGAAAGGCTATTCAGTTTTGCGGTGAGTTGTCCACGCTC
>JAURNA010000133.1 GCA_030830385.1 Crocinitomicaceae bacterium
TCGTGGCACACATCTGTAACAATGGCTACATCCGGTTTTATTCGGTGGGCAATCATCTGTGCACCTCTTAATCCTACCTCTTCCTGAACGGCATTCACTACGTACAGTCCGAAGGGTAGTTTCTTCTTGTTCTTGTGCAACATACGTAGCACTTCTGCAATCATAAATCCCCCTATTCGATTGTCAAGTGCTCGACCACAATAACGGTTCTTATTCAGCACCATGAATTCATCTTCGAAGGTTACCACACATCCCACATGAATGCCTTTATTCTCGACCTCTTCTTTGTTTGAGCAACCTACATCGAGGAATATGTTCTTCATGGTGGGTATCTCGTCCTTGCCATTGCGTGTATGGATCGCTGGCCAGCCAAAAATTCCCTTCACAATTCCCTTATCGGTGTGAATATTGACCCGCTTGGACGGAGCGATCATGTGATCAGAGCCTCCATTTCGTCTCAGATAGATAAATCCATCTTTGGTGATGTAATGCACAAACCAAGAGATTTCGTCAGCGTGTGCCTCAATAATGACTTTGTACTTCGATTTTGGATTTATTACACCTACGACGGTTCCATAGTGATCCGTGAAGTATTCATCGATGTACGGTTTTACATAGTCCAGCCAAAGGGCCTGACCTCCTGATTCAAAACCTGTCGGTGACGGATTGTTTAGGTAATCTTCAAGAAACTTTTCCGAGGATTTATTGATGATTTTTTTCATGGAAAACAAAATTTCCACGAATCTAATGAATTTCGAACATGGTTACCGAATCAGGGTGACGTTCCCTTTGATTATGTTATCCAATCCACCCAAGCAGGTCACCTGAAGGTAATAATCGTAGGTGTCCGGATCGCAATCACGTCCTCTGAATGTTCCGTCCCAACCCTTTGACCGATCCGTGCTTTCAAAAACGAGCTCGCCCCATCGGTCGTACACACGGAATATCATATCAGCGATCAAAATTCCACGAACATACAATACGTCGTTATCGCTATTTCCATCCGGTGAAAATGCATTTGGAACGAACACAAAGGGTTCTTCACAGAGGAAATCCAGCACTTTGACGGCGACCGTATCGGATTTCGGACAAATTCCATCTGAAACCGTAAGCGTGTATATTGTTGTCTCGTCAACAGACGCCTGCGTGTTTTGGGCAAATGGATCACTCAAACCTACCTGAGGAGTCCATGAATAACTGTCGTATCCGGAAGGGACTCCATACAACGTGACCGTTGATCCGGGAATAACCGAATATTCTGAAGCTGTGGCCTGAACGACACTATCCAATATCGACCCAACATTAATTAAGATGGAATCATTCACAACACATCCGGGTGATGACAAAATTGACGTAACATACAGGTATTGTGTCGTTGTGGGTTGCGCTGTTACCGTACTTCCCAAATTCGTTCCGATAATCACGGAGTCCGGCTGCCAGGTTATGGTATCGAATATCACCGAAGGATTCGAACTGATCGCAGTTGCTGTAGTCGTTTCTCCAAAACAAATGGAATCATTCGCAAATACAATAAGGCTCGATCCTACAAAATTCACCACCACGCTGTCAGTAGCCGAGCAGGCGGGATTGCTTGCGTATACGTAATAGGTCGTTGTTGTAGTTGGAGTAATGGTCAGAACCGAATCGGACAAATGGGTATTCAACGTATCCGTGAAGTTCGGATTGCTCGACCAAATAAATTCGGTTGCCGCTCCATTGGTAAACGCAGTAATATCAACCTGAGTCGGAGAGCACAACTCAATATCGGCACTTGTGTTCAAATGAACGGAATCAAGCACGACTATTGTCAAATCGGCCGTATCGGTTATCAGGCAGATACTATCCGTGACATAAAGGAAGACTTGATAGACGCCAATTGAGTCGTAATTGACAACAGGCTCGAAAACCACCGACGTCGTATCTCCATTCCCAAAATCCCATAGATAGGCATCAGATAAAGTTGAAAAATTATCAAATTGTACGGTGAACGGCACACAACCAACGGTTGCGCTAGCTATAAAATCAGCCTTTGGAATCAATTCAAAATCGAACTTGAACACGAGGTTGTTGCAATTTGTGCTTAGGTTGGTATCTGACCAGGCTCCGGGTGTTGTCGGAAAGTCACTGTTTCCTCCACATCCTCCACAAACTGATTGGTAGACTACTCCATTTTTATCAAATCGACTTGTTCCGCCATCTACGTGTTCCTCAGCAATTCCTCCACCGATATACGTCCCATAAAGCATTCCCGTGAAACCACGCTCGATCACCAACAAATAAAAATCAAAGCCATTTGGAGGCTGATCCTGGAAGGCAACTCCCGGTGCTGAAACTGGCATTCCGCTCATTGGTGTAGACTGCAAAATGTTCGCTCCCCATCCAGAAACGTATATGTTTCCACAGATATCAACCAAAAAAGCCGCGGGTGAAATGTTGATCAATGGACTTCCGTTTCCGAAGACCGTTGAGTTCAACGGTATTGTCAATGTTGGATCGAGCTTAACTATAAATTGACTGCTTCCTGAATCCTCGTAAATTGAGTTGACTACCGGAAAGTTTCCTCCTTCCGACTGACCCAACAAAAAAACGTTGTCGTTACGATCAATTTCCACGAAGAATACCTGATCGTAGTCATTGGTTCCTATGTAGGACGCATTCGTAATCGCTGTTCCTGCAGGATTCAGCTTCACGACAAATCCATCCGTTGCTCCTCCATTGTAAGAACTTTGCCAACCGGAGCCCATTCCTGCCAGGTTGGATGAAGTCGTCCCTCCGACAAATACAAAATTGTACGAAGAATCTATTTTTACGGAATAACAGGCATCGTACTCTGAACCTCCATAATAACTGGACCACTCCAGCGCCGAAAGGCTAGCATTCAATTTGAACACCACTCCATCCTGCTTCCCTGCATTGGCCGTCTGAAATGCATTCGCTGTCGGAAAATCCGTTGAACGCGTGCACGATGCCACAATGCAATTCCCTACGGAATCCAACATAATTTCTCCCCGGAACTGATCTCCGTAGTTTTTGGTGAGCGAATCGTAGTGAGTAACACTTGAATAAATACCAAAAGCGCCCAGATAATTCAACCCGTCACGATAACTTACCCCGTCGTTCCCAGAACCTCCGAAGTACGTTGAGGCCATCAAGTTTTGTCCGTTGGCGCTCAGTTTGGCTACGTACATATCCAATCCTTGATCCCCGAAAGAGGTTCCATTATAATAGAAATTAAGGCTGTCATCTCCTCCTGCGTGCGCGGTCTGATAGCCGCCCTGAATGGGAAAGTCTATACTGGAAGTGGCTCCGAAGAAGTACAAGTTGTTGTTTTGATCACAAATTAGACTGTGCACCGTTTCCGTTCCCTGGGAATCATCTCCCCCGCCTAAAAAAGTGGACCAAAGCATTTGGGTTCCATCCGAAGAGTATCGGGATATGAAAACATCCGTAATTCCATATGAGGAGCTAATAGGCCCGGAAAAGTTAGACGTTATATCGTACGCCAGTGGGTCGGGTGTTGGATAGTCGTTTCCATATACCATCCCTCCTGAATACGCAGTTCCGTCATAACCATACGTAGCTGTCATCCCGAAGTTGTCGGACACAGATCCGGCATAGGTTGCAAACACGAGAATCGGATCAATGACCAGTGTTGCATAATCGGCATATTCACCGAGATCAAAGGTTATTGTCCGTCCTTCCAGATGAAAGGCGCATTCAACTTCAACAATTTTACCATTGACGATCTGATACGCATACGGCTTTTCCTCAATTACTTTGCCCAACGGAGTTTGCAAAACGAGATTTCCGTCATCGTCCAAACTGGCCTCCACCTGGCCCTTATATACCATCTTTATTTGAGTCGGATCAACTTTCGGTGCAACGTGAAATTCGTACTTGAGTTCCTCGCGCTTTTCGATGAGTTTTAAATCGATTCCCGTATAAAAATCACCAAGAATTGCCTCGCCATATCCATGAACGTTCGATGCCCATTTGCTTGGATCACTGCCCTTGAAGTAATTGTAGTACGTCCGGGTTGGATTCGATTTGGTAATGTTCTCAACGCGATTAGAACCTTCAAATTCCAAAACCACAAATGCCTGTTGATTTCCCTCAGGGTACTCATTCGGTCTACCCATTCCCACATGCGCAGACTGAACCGAACGAAAATCCAGAAGATGGAAAAGCATTCTGTTTTGTTCTACCCATAGATTTCCACCATGAAATTTAGACTTAAAAAGAACATTATCATCCCATTGCCCTTTGTTCTCTATGAAAGCATGATAAATGGAGTGGTTGTGTGTAATCTCCTGACCTGCTGAAATCAGTGAAATTATCAGAAAAATCAATACGAAGACGTCTTTTAGGTTTCTCATAACACCTTCTAAATTAATGAATTTACTCTAAAGATACGAACACGGAAACAATAGTTTACTGAAAGCATTAAATTTGATGCGATGGAACAGAACCGAATCACCTCTCTCTTCCGGATAAAATACCCTATCATTCAGGCAGGAATGATTTGGTGTTCAGGATGGAAACTGGCATCGGCTGTGTCCAATGCGGGTGGGTTGGGTATTATTGGTTCCGGATCCATGTACCCGGACATTTTGGATGAGCATGTGCGCAAGTGTAAGGAAAAAACGAACAAGCCTTTTGCGGTGAATCTTCCGATGCTTTATCCCGATATCGACAAACACATTGAGACGATCATTCGCCACAGCGTCCCGATCGTTTTCACCTCTGCGGGGAACCCAAAAACGTGGACTCAACACTTGAAATCACACGGAATTACCGTGGTGCACGTTGTATCAAGCCTCAAATTTGCACTAAAAGCCCAGGAAGCGGGTGTAGACGCTATTGTTGCTGAGGGATTCGAAGCCGGAGGGCACAACGGACGAGACGAAACAACGACACTTTGCCTGATTCCGAACGTGGCTCAAAACATCTCGATTCCACTGATCGCGGCCGGGGGTATCTCCAGTGGGAAAGCCATGCTTGCCGCAATGAATCTCGGTGCGGATGCCGTTCAGATTGGCAGTCGATTTGTGACTTCTCATGAATCCAGTGCCCACGAAAATTTCAAGAACGCAGTTGTTGAAGCAAAGGAAGGAGACACGCTTCTAACCCTGAAAGAACTAACACCGGTTCGATTGATCAAGAACGACTTTTTCAAACAAGTGTTTAGTGCGTACGAAAACGGCGCATCAGACGAGGAACTGCGCACCTTACTTGGTCGGGGGCGTGCCAAGAAAGGGATGTTCGAGGGTGATTTATCGGGTGGCGAACTCGAAATTGGTCAGGTTTCCGGAATGATCGATGCAATTCTTCCCGCTGCGGATATTGTGGAGGAAATCGTATCTGAATACCGTGCTGCACTTGAGGATCAAAGCAGTCCTAAATTTCAATTCTAATGATAAAGTTTGAGCGATTTAGCCTACCCAATCACTTGCGCGTTCTCTTCCACAAAGACGCCACAAGTCCGATGGCAGTAGTCAATGTTTTGTACGATGTTGGAGCGCGGGACGAAAGTCCGGAAAAAACAGGATTCGCCCATTTGTTCGAACACCTTATGTTCGGCGGGTCGGTCAACATTCCTGATTTTGACGCACCGCTGCAAAAAGCAGGGGGTGAAAACAATGCGTTTACCTCCAACGATATCACCAATTATTATGATGTCGTTCCTGCTGTAAACCTGGAAACAGCACTTTGGCTCGAAAGCGACCGGATGCTCTCATTGGCTTTTACACCCAGGAGCCTCGAAGTGCAGCGTTCAGTCGTAATCGAAGAATTCAAACAACGCTATCTGAATCAACCATATGGCGATGTATGGCTCGAATTACGACCATTGATTTACAAGGAGCATCCCTATCGTTGGGCGACCATCGGCAAGGAAATTGAGCACATTGAGCAGGCGACAATGGAAGATGTAAAGCATTTCTTTAAGCGTTTCTATCATCCCGGGAATGCCATTCTCTGTATTGCAGGAAATCTAGAGCTGGATTATGTTCAAACGGTGGTCGAAAAGTGGTTTGGAGACATTCCTTCCGTAGGTGAAAACCTCCGAAATTTACCCCAGGAACCCACACAGACAGAATACCGCGAAAAAACCATTGAGCGAGATGTTCCTTCAGATGGATTCTACTACGCATTCCGTATGGTCGATCGACTTCATCCGGATTACCTCACTTGCGATGTTTTATCCGATGTACTCGGAAGAGACAAATCAGCACGGTTATTTACCCGCCTGAAAAAGGAACTTCAATTGGTAAGCGAAGTGAACGCATACATAACCGGATCGTTGGATAGCGGACTTCTCGTGATCAGTGGAAAGCTTAATCCGGGAGTACATTTTGACGCGTTGGATGATGCACTTTGGAACATCATCGATGACCTCAACGAAGCACCTGTTTCTTCGAAAGAAATGGATCGAATCATGAATAAAATCCGAACTTCAAAAGCCTTTCAGGAACAAGGCCTGCTAAATAGAGCAATGGCCCTGAGCATGTTTGAATTGTTGGGCGATGCAGAAATGATCAACCAGGAACTGGACCAATATGCCTCGATTACGGCACATGATCTGCTGAGAGTGGGAAGAGAAGTTCTTCAGAAAAACCAGTGTTCTCTTTTGAAAATTAAATCGAGAAGAAATGATTGATCGATCGCAAGCCCCAAACATACAATCGGTCAGCGAAATTCAATTCGTCGAACCTGAACGACGTGAACTCGCACCCAATCTCGAAATGATTGCAATGACCAGCGTCCCCAATGAGACGGCTCGTTTTGACCTCTATTTTGATGCAGGAAAATGCCGCGGCGACAAGAGCGTTGCATCGCTAGTAAATGGACTTTTGCTTTCCGGGACGGAATCCAAAACTTCAGTTGAAATTCAGGAATCAATTAACAGCCTCGGTGGATTTCACGAAAGTGGAATGTCCACAGAAAGCGCTGTTTTTTCCATTTACTGCCTCAGAGAACATCTGGAAACACTTTTCAACATTGTGACAGATGCCATCGAAAATGTGGCGTTCGACCCTTCGGAGGTTGAAGAATTACTATCCGATCGAACACAAAAATTGCAAATCAATCAGGGTAAGGTCAACTTCCTTTCTCAGCAAGCTTTTCGTGAGGTTTTGTTTGCTTCAAATCCGCGCTACGCAAGGCCTGTTGAATTGTCGGATTATGAAAATGTTTCCATTGATGAGCTGCGCAATTTTCATCAGCGGTTCTACAAAAACGGACTAATGCGGGTAGTTGTAGTGGGAGACATTCAGCAATCTGCGCTTGATCGAATTGCAATGCGCTCTCTGGATCTTGCCGCGAAGGAGCAACCTTCGTTTGAAACCACCATCACAAACACTTCCGGCCGTGTTACTGTCGAAAAAAAAGATGCGCTGCAATCTGCCGTTCGTCTGGGAAGAATCCTCTTTAACAAAACCCATCCGGATTACCTAGATTTTTTGGTGCTAAACACTGTTTTGGGCGATTATTTCGGGAGTCGACTCATGACGAACATCCGGGAGGATAAAGGTTACACCTATGGAATTGGATCTGCGCTTGTGGAATTGGATCAAACCGGTTACTTCACGATTGGAACAGAGGTAGGAAGTGGGGTTAGAGAGGATGCCCTAGAGGAAATTCAATTCGAAATCGAGCGTATTCGAACGGAATTGGTTCCAGATGATGAATTGGAACGGGTTCGAAATTACATGATGGGACAACTGCTGAAAAGTGCCGATGGTCCATACGCCATGACGGATCTCTACCTGAGCGCCCATATTCATGGTCAGTCACTTGATTTCTACAACGATGCCATTCGATCCATTCAAACCATTACACCGGAGCGCATTCGTGAACTTGCACAGCGTCACTTAGACTGGAACGATTTTAGTGTTGTGACTGCCGGATGATCAATGGCAACTTTATTTTGATTTCAACGTATTCATACTACGTATGAATATTTTCCGTTATTTGAACATGATACGATCAATTGCCGTACTGATGCTACTCCTTACGTTCGGTTATACCGCAAGGGCTTCACATGCGTTGGGAGGAGATATCACATGGACTTGTCAGGGAGGCGACTATGTTTTCCAACTCGTATTTTACCGTGATTGCAATGGTCCCGACGTAAGCATCATCACTGAAACCATTCGGGTTTGGGGGCATCCAACGGTCACGGAAATTGAGGTCGATTTTGTGTTCAGAGAGGATATCTCACCGATTTGCACGGAGGTAGCCGGGGGGCCAAATGCATACTTTTGTGGAACGGGGCAAGCCGGAGGAAACGGCATTGGATCCATTGAAAAAGTGTTGTTTCGAAGTCAACCTACTTCTTTGCCCGGAACACCTCCAGCTACCGGATGGATTTTCACATACGACAACTTTGCGAGGAGTGGATCGATCACAAACCTCGTAAATCCATCCGCACATGGGATTACGCTGCATTCAACAATGTATGCCATCCCGGGATCATCCGGAGGCTGCGTAGACAATTCGCCTCAAATTCTGCAAGACCCGTTATTCGTGAGTTGTGTTGGCGATCCTTATTCGTACAATATGAATGCGATAGACGAGGATTTGGACGAATTGAACATTCAATTTGGTCATCCCTACAACCACATTTTGGGGGCAACATACAACCCACCCACAGATCCTTTTCCATTGAACTATGAACCGGGATTCTCTCCTGTATCTCCTACACCGGGAACGGGAATGAACGCATCGAATGTCCCTGTACAAATCGATGTAGAAAATGGTACACTCACCTTTCAATCTTACAACATTGGCGTGTTTGCCGTGAAGCTTGTCATTCAATCTTTCCGAAATGGCGTCCTCATTGCAGAAGTAAATCGGGAAATGCAACTGGCCGTCACCAATTGTTCGGGCACGAATACCCCACCCGTTATCGCCGGTCCATTTGCCGGACTGTTCGAAACAACCGTTAATGCCGGAGATCCAGTGAACTTCACGATCAATGCAACAGATGTTGAACTGCTTCAAGATGGAAGTCCTCAAAACAATCATTTGTCGGCTACAGGACTCATGTTCGGCACCAACTACATTGATCCGGCTTCCGGGTGCAACACCTCTCCTTGCGCGACATTGGACGCCACTCCCATCATCACCATGCCACAGGGGGTCAGCACCACGTTCGACTGGCAAACCACCTGTGATCATTTGACCGGAGCCGGCGGAATTCCCTTGGATACGGTTCCCTACTATTTTGTGTTCAAAGTTCAAGACGATTATTGTCCGGTACCCAAAGTTTCATATGCGACAGTGACCGTCAACGTGGTAAACCCCGGAGTGCTTCCGGCACCTTCTATCAACTGCATACAGTCAAATATTACCGGGGATGTGACCCTAGAATGGGATGCACTCATCGATCCCTTTGGAAGCTTCCTGGAATATCAAATTCACTCCGCTCAAAATGGGCAGCTCGGTTCCGCTCCCAACATTGCTACAACATCATACACAGACCCGGGTGTTACCCAACAAAATGATTATTTCATGGTGGTAGCGAGTGGTTGTAACGGACAAACACTCACATATGGAGATACGGTATCCAATATCTTTCTGGATGTGATCAATCCATCAAATGGCACTGTTATTCTGCAATGGAACGATCCAACAACACCCGCACTGCCTGCAATGAATAGTCACTATCATATTTATCGCGAATATCCCGCCGGAACGTGGACACTCTTTGACAGCGTCGCTTACGGAACGAATTTCTACATCGATACAATTGACATATGTGATGTATTCCTTAATTATCAAATTGTACTCCCGAATAGCCCATGTGACTTCATTTCCAACATCGACGGAGATCAATTTGAAGATGAAATCAATCCTGACATTCCGTTCATTTACGCCGTTAGCATTGATACACTCACCGGGAATGTAATCATCACCTGGGATGAA
>JAURNA010000017.1 GCA_030830385.1 Crocinitomicaceae bacterium
ACATGTCACCGGAACTGCCGTGGGGATTGTCTCGTTTATCGGGTATACTCCGGACATTTTCATGGGACCGCTCATGGGAGCTCTGCTCGATGATCAAACCGGACACGAAGGTCATCGATCCCTATTTCTTCTGTTTGCTGTTTTTTCCATCGTGGGACTGATTGCCTCTCGCTTGATTCAGAAGTACTGCCATGCTCCAACGTAAATTTCACCGGTCTGCCTGATGAAACGTTTTGTGTGCAATTTCGTTTTCTCTGAGCCGACGTTTCTGTGCTTTTGTTCTTCACCAAATACGGGCCATTTTTATGGGAAAAGTGACCAACATTGAAAAACGCCGCTATCAAAAAGGTTTTTTTATCCACCATAATGGCGGAAAATTTGAACGGAAACAATGGGAAAGCCCCACTTTCCAACGGAAATGGGCCCATCGTGTTGAAAAAGACACCCGAGGGAAGGTGATTTCTCCTGAATCGATTTTTGACAGGGTAAAAATCCCCCCGATGATTCTATCAGGGGGATTTTAGATTGAGTGGAGGCGACTTATTTTCTTTTCTTTCCTCTTTCTCCTACTAGTGCACTGAATTGCTTCAGATTTTTCTCGAAATCGCGCATTCCCATTTGCAAACCCGTTTTTAAGCCCTCTGCAAAAATCTCCGGAATCCTGTCGATGTTTTTTCTATTCAGACCCTTTTCCTTCAGTCCAGAATCGCGCAGTGCGATGAATCCAACCCCCACAGCGAGTCGAGCCATCTTCATTTCATCGATCCACTTTACCGGGAACTGAGATTTTATCTCCTGAGGTTTCCAGGAATCCAACTCCGCGGCAAATTCAGGAGCAATCATTTCCATGGAATCGACCATAAACTCTCTTGCTTCAGACGGTGACATTTTTGTTTCCAATTCCTCCTGTGCAAGAGATCCGATGCTAATCAAATCCTTGATTGTAATGTCCTTCAAATCCTGATCCGGAGAGTTCAAACTCGCTTCAATCAGATTCGATTTCAACCAGAGATCAATGATCACAAACTTGTACCTGCACAACATGATTTTCGGTTTTGAAATCCATTTGGCAATGTTCATGTAATACTGCTGAATCGTGTCGAATTCCGGTTGGTTAAATCCGTTGAGGTTGATGTTTACAAAGTGGTGCCATGTGGAATCAACAACAATTCGCCCCACATTCGCCTGACGTCCATCCCAAACGTGAATTGATGGAAAACAGTGTGGAAGCGTTGGTGTTTTACCTCCTCCCCCTGCTGTTGTACTTCCCGAGAGCACGAACGATGTTGCGATGATTTGCGACCGAACGGTGGTTCCGTTTGCGGTAAATTCTTTTTCCTGAGCACATTCTCCCTCATGCGGGTGATCCGGCATAATGTCGATGATTCCGGAAGCTCGCTTCGACGTTGAGATCGAAAGCAGCGGATGCGGCAAGCCTCCTGCGAATACACGTGGTGCAATTTCCTGTGGAATATGGTCTGACTGGTTGCCGAATTGATTCGAAACCGTTTGCCCTGCTCCGGGTCGGTTGGTATCATTTCGGCGCATACCTGTCATGCTCACTTCGTCCGATTGAACGTCAGCATCTGTGCTCGCCCAGAGTCGCATGCTCTTAATTCGTTTAAGTTGTCCGCTCAATGCTGCCCCCAACGCTCCATGATCACCTGTAGAGAATACACCCCCTTTATTGTCCATGAAGCTTTCGATCACCGTTCGTTCTCCGGAAGTTAACGCACCCGTGGAAGAATCGATTCCAAACAACCAGAGTTGATCGAACGAATTCAGATTTACATCATTCTTCCCTGAAATCGGTCCGAACGAACAATTTTCGATGCTGTTTTTCACAAACGTGCTTGTCTTTGCCAGTGGATCCGGTATCCCAATTCCCAGAAGATACGCCTCTGTGCGTCGGTGCGCAACAGTCACGTTGTACTTAATGTGTACGTTTGCCTCAATCTCCAACTGACGAAACGCAGTAATGAACTCGGACAAACCAAAACTGTTAACTCCGAAGCTCAACGCTCCATCTGCAACCAGCAAGACGTTGACTTCACATCGTCCCCATCCCCAAATGGGAAATTTTGGGAATACGGGTTCCAGAACATCCGGGGGAAGGCTGGTAATGTCCTTCGAAATCTGGAGTCGGTCTTCGCGCGAAAGGGAATGAAAATCCTTCATAGCGTCTTTAGAAAAAATGGTTTTTCTTTCCATGATTGTGTAATTGTTAGTAGTGCGTACTCTGATCCGTTTTCCGCATGCCGGCCGTACTCTGTTTTGGATTTTCCGGGAGTTCCGTTGTTTCTATTCGTATTTGTTCGACGTTACTTCAAGATTAAGAATCTTATGCCGGTTGATTCTGTTGGGTGTTATGAATGCTCTTTTTTATGTCATAAATCTCCAACGATTCATGATTCGGCTTTTTGGGAATTTTGTATCCTTGCTTGCACGGAAATACTACCGGATGAAAAAATCACCATGGTAAAAGATCGTATTCTTATCGTAATTGATCACGCATTGGCTATTCTGTCTGGAAAGCGTTGGCGGATGTCAGTAGCTCTACAATCCGGCTGATTATTTTGCGCATGGTGTGAATGAATAGTGGGGCACGCTCTGGTCCGTTTTCTGCAAACCGGCCGTGCTCTTCTTAGGGTTTCCCGCAATCTTCGTAGCTATCTAGTCGCTCCTTTTAGAGATAAAATTGTGGTAGAAACAGGTGGAGAATGATGGATCAGGGGATTTCGATAACCCAGCGGAGTAATCCAACATTCATTGCATCCAACTACATTTCCAATATTTCACTACTTTCATCGTTGAAAGCCTACGGCGGCAAATTCGAATCCATTGAGCAATCACTCAAAACCTTTGTCCATTCTCTTTGTATGCTCCTGGTTTCCCAACGAGGGCAACCCGACCCTCGGCAATTTTGTAGAACGGCATGCAGAAGCGTCGGCGCGATGCAACAAAGTGGCGACGATGGCGGTGTTTCCAAGGAAACAAGCAGAAAAATTTACCCTGGAAACGGAGGAAAAAAACGGCATTCATCGATCGATTGTGTACTACCGATCGTTAGAAGGTTCCGTTCATCCTTTCAAGTTATTGATCAAGCAAATGCGCTACCTGAAAGCCTGCAAAATGGCACTGGAAAGCTGTGAATCTGTCATTGGGAAAATAGATCTGGTGCATTTGAACGTAGTTCTTCCCCTTGGGTTTTTTGCTGTGTATCTCAAGCGTAAAAGGAACATTCCATTTGTGGTCACCGAGCATGCAACGGCCTATGCAAAGGGAGAAAAACAATATCCTCCCAAAATGCTCAAACGAGCGTCATTTACGCTTAAACGCGCCCATCGAATTTTACCCGTAAGTCAGGATTTGGGCAATACACTCAGGCACTTTGCTCCCGGCGTTCCGCAAACGGTCGTATCAAATGTTGTGAACGAAGAAATTTTTCAATTGAGTACCCGGGAAGATTCGAGTAGAAAAAGGTTTGTGCACATTTCAACTGCGGTAGATCACCACAAAAACGTAACGGGAATACTCCTGGCAACTGCTCAACTGGCAAAACAAAACCATGATTTTGAACTGGTAATCGTAAGCGACGGAGATCTGGGACCTCATCGTGAAACCATGGCCTCATTTCAATTGGAAGATCACGTTCGGTTTTTGGGTACCCAAACCACCGAACAAGTGGCGGAAATTTTAGCTTCGGGTGATGCGCTCGTGCTGTTCAGTAACTACGAGAATTTTCCCTGTGTAATTGCAGAGTCCATGATGGCTGGCGTACCCACAATTTCCACCGATGTAAACGGTATTCCCGAACATGTTCACGACTGGAACGGCATTCTGCTCGCTCCAAAAGATGTCGATGCACTGGTAGCTGCCATGGAGTCTGTCCGGAACGGAACTTTTCAATCCAACAAAGCACAGCTTCGTGAATATGCTCTGAAACACTTCAGTTACGAAGGAGTTGGGAAACATCTTGACCAAATTTATCGTATTGTGCTAAGGGAACATGCTGGTTAAAATAATCGAGACCATATTTAGCAAGGGCATCACAGCTATCGCGAATTTCGTGACGATGATTGTGACGGCTGGTTTTTTGGGTGCGGGCCTCCGCGGTGAAATCGTACTGCTGTTGCTCTCGGTGAACATTGTGAATCTCTTTCAGGTCATCATGGGCGGACCGGTAATCGCCTACCTCACGCCCCAGCATTCGGTTCATCGATTGTTTGCAATTGGCATGATCTGGACCCTGGCCATTGGTGCAGTTGGCAGCTGGTTACTGATTGTATCGAACCTACTCCCTCAGCACCTTTTTCCCGAGTTGTTCATCATCAGTGTTCTGCAAGGAGTTCTTTCCATCAACCAAAACGTTCTCATTGGCAAAGAGCGGATTTCACTCCAAAACATCCTCGAAATTTTGCGTTCAGCTGGAGTGATGGCACTCGTATTGGTCATGATGATTGGCATGGAAATCAGAGATGTAAACTACGTGTATTACGCGTATATCGGTGCTAATGGAGTAGCCGTTCTGTTGGGATTTGTCTTTATTTTCCGCTACTTGAAACCTGAAGAAGACAATACCGCATTGGGAAGGCTTTTCACAAATATGCTGCGGTTTGGAACCCAGACCCAAATCAACAACATCTCCCAAATTCTCAATTATCGATTTGTTTACTTTCTGATTGAAAAATGGAAGGGAATTGATGTTCTCGGCGCATTTTCAGTTGCCGTTTCTATCGGCGAGGCACTCTGGGTGATTTGTAAGGGAATTGCGACCAATCAGTTTGCACGATTGATAAATGAGAAGGACGAAGAAAAACGCAATGCGTTAAGCGTTCTAATGGTTAAACTAAGTACAACTCTTACAGTGTTTGGAATTTTGGCACTGCTCCTGATTCCTCAATCACTCTATGGATGGATACATGACGATTTCGCCCACATCAAACCGCTGTTGTACGCGTTCGCACCGGGTATACTGTTCCTGGCGATGTTCACCATTTTCAATCATCACTTTACGGCAATCGACCGGAACATGATCAACGTTCAGGCCTCGTTGATCGGAAATGGAATCAGCATCATTTCCGGAATCGTTCTCATCGATGATTACGGGAGCGCAGGAGGAGCACTTACATATGGATTGGCCTATTTCGCGATGCTACTGTATCTTGCATACCGATTTATGTCCATGACGGGCAAAAGTCTCCGGGACTTTGTTCCGGGGCCTTCTGATTTGAATCCATGAATTCCGAGAAGAAATATCGTATTCCGGGGTATGTACTGCTCTTCGCAGCCTGCATTTTACCCCTGACGTTGCGTTTGCTGTTTCCAGATACCTATCACCACTACGACGTTCATACGTTTCAGCAATGGGGGGACTTTCACGACAACATGAAGGATCTGTATCTCACGGAATGCTATTGCAATTATCCGTATCTGGGGATGCTACTTTCTACAGGACTGATCCGATTACTTGGCGACGCCGTCTTTCCGTTTCTCGTGGTTTTGTCCTTCGTGGACATGCTCAATATTTTGATTCTGTACCGGATTTTCCGCAAGCTCGGATGTTCGAAACCCGCTCTTTGGGCGGGCATCATCGGATTGCTTCCTGCCGTTTGGGTGGGAGGTGCACTTTGGGGTCAGATCGATACCATTGGCCAAACCTTCCTCCTGTTGCTCACCGTAGTCATCATTCAGCACCTTCGATCCGGGGAACACAAAGCCATCTATTTCGTGCTGTACGGATTGCTGTTCTCTGCCTGCATCCTTACCAAGCAATTGCTTCTTTTTCCACTGGCACCCATTGGAGTTTTCCTGTTGACACACCTGGTTCAATCGGCGAATTGGATGAACACTCTGCGCCTTGTTACGCTCGGTGTACTCTTCTTTCTACTGCCGATTGCCATCATCGACTCCTACGTTTCCATTCCCGGGAATTACGCGTGGTCACACCTCGAAAAAATCCTTCTGGAAGGAAGTGATCACATGGATGAAATTTCTGGTAACGGGTTCAATATCTGGATGCTTTTTTACGACAACATGGGCGCGGCCTCCACGGATACCCTCATCATCACATCCCCCAAAAAGTTGGGACTACTTATGTTTGTTGGGCTGTTCCTTTTCGTCACAATTCGACAAATTCAATTCCTGCGTTCAGATTCTGAATGGAAAGACAGACTCATCGTCTTATTGTTCTTTTTTGTACTGATCAATTTAGGATTCAACCTGTTTCTGACCGGAACCCACGAACGATATCTGTATCACTTTTATCCCTTCATGGGCGTGCTCATCTTTACGGGAATGAATCGGCATCCTTCCCTGTTCTCAAAATTAGACTTCGGCTTGCTTATTTTCGGCGGAATTCTATACGGTGCGTTCGTATTCGGAATCTTGCAACAGTACCACCACAGCAAACCTCTGTTTCGGGAGCTAATCGCACACCGTATCTTGCTGGTTTTCTACCTGCTGTACTTTGCTCGCTTGAGCTGGCAGTACCTTCGGTTTACGCGAAAAAACGATCAATTATCGCAAAATTCAATTGAATCTTGCGAAAAATAGACTTCTCCGAATGCATGAATTTTATTTAGAATCATTATAAATACCTAAAACGTGGTATTGTCAAAACCTCGCCTGCTTCGTTACTTTGTCCCCATAATTGTTACTCATGAAACTTCAATACGCAGTTATTTTGTTTACAGGGCTTATTCTCGCTACGGGGTGTCGCAAAGGATGCACAGATCCTGAAGCAATTAACTTCGATCCGAAGGCAAAAAAGGACAACAATTCGTGTCAATTTGAACCGTATTCCGTCCCCGCTACCTATTTCTTCACGGATGAAAATGGAAACCCGACAGTGTACTACGGAGGGCAAACGGATCGATTGAATCAACTTTCCGAAATGGTTGCGTTCATGAAGGCCGGAACGGAAACTCAACTAGACGCGCAGGCATTGAAAGATCTGTTCGCGAACACGAACGATAACGGAAATGGAAACTTCTCATTTTCCTCTGTCAAGCAATTGAAGGACAAGTGTTTTGATTTGGATCAATCCCTATTCGAGGGGTGGATGGACAGCATTGCAAACGCAAGTGTACATTTCGCTTCAACGGCGAGCAACGGGCAGGCAGGAACACTCACCACAGGGTCGTCCACCTATCTATTCGACGCCAATGGAATCGAGCACCTTCAGCTGATCGAAAAAGGGCTCATGGGGGCGGTATTTATGTACCAGGCTCTCAACGTATATTTCGGTGAAGGCAAGATGAGCGCGGACAATACGACCGCGGTTGATCCAGCGAACGGAAAGTACTACACAGCAATGGAGCACCACTGGGACGAAGCATTTGGGTATTTCGGGGTTGAACCTACCTTTCCGGCAACCGTTCCGACTTCTTTCTGGGGAAAATACAGCAATGCACAAAATGAAACCCTGGATTGCAACACGGATATGATGAGCAACTTCCTGATGGGTCGTGCAGCACTTTCTGCCAACGTTCTTACCGATCGCGATGCAGCTATTGCGGCAATTCGAACCGAATGGGAATCCATCTCAGCCTACCAGGCGATGTCGTATCTGGATCAGGCACTGACTTACTTTGGAAACGACAACGCGAAGTTCTTACACGTTCTTTCTGAAGCCTACGCATTCTCGTGGAACCTCCGCTATGCTCCGGAAGAAACACGTCGCATGACCCCCACAGAGCACACTGCTTTGATGGCAATGTTCAAACCCAACTTCTGGAACATGGGCGTTGCGGACATCCATCAAATTAAATCAACAATCGATTCTAATTATTAAGCCATGCGCCTTACATATACCTTTCTTGTAATCGGATTTCTCACAGCAGCCTTCACAGGTTGCAAAGACCCCAAAGAGGAAACCACGCCCTTCGATAAAGAGGCACTGTTGCGAAACTTTGCAGACCGGATTATCGTTCCATCGATTGAGCGCTTTCAATCGGACATCAACGCACTGCAAACGTCATTTACCGCCTTCGAGACGGATCGCACCGCGGCAAACCTCGAAGAAGTTCGTACAAAATGGAAAACTGCTTATTTGCAATGGCAGGCCGTGAAGATTTTTGATTTCGGTCCGATTCGCAACCGTGCATTCAAGGCTTCAACAGGAACGTACCCGACGGATACCGTAAAAATTACATCGAACATTACTGCTGGTGGATACGATCTGGCCAGTATTAACAACATCGACGCAATTGGCCTTCCGGCATTGGATTTCTTGTTGTATCGAAACGATGCGATCACGTATTTTGCAGGAGACGATCCCTACACGACATACACCAAAAACGTGATTCAAAAAATGGTGACGGAAACCCAGCAAATTGTTTCAGCATGGTCGTCGTATCGTGCCACATTTATTGCTTCCACCGGAACAGAAACCACATCGGCATTCTCCGGGTTGGTGAATGAATTCAACCGCGATTACGAACTCGCCAAAAATGCCAAACTGGGAATTCCCATCGGTAAACAAAGCCTTGGAATTCAACTTTCGGAATACATTGAAGCACGTTACAGTGGCATTTCTCTCGAATTGCTCGATAACAACATTCGCTATCTCGACAATTTGTACAAGGGGAATTCCTTCAATAGCGGCTTGAATGGAGTGGGCTTTGACGATTATCTCAAACACCTTGAGCGCAGTTCTCTGGACGGAACCATTCGCGGTAATTTTGCTTCCATCCGATCAAGTATCGGTGCATTCAATGGTACGCTTGAGGAAGAAATGAATACAAATACGACTGGATTGGATGCCCTCTACACGCAAATGCACGGTCAGGTGGTGTCTCTTAAAACGGATATGACCTCGGCGTTCGGCGTGTTAATTACTTATCAGGACAACGACGGTGACTAGAACCGATCGCATACGGCATTTTTTTGATCCATTTCATGAGGTTTCCATCGCTCCCCTCGCCGTTTTTCGAATCATTTTCGGAGCACTGCTCCTGTTTATGGTCTGCCGATTCATGTGGTTCGGATGGGTCAGTTCCCTCTACATTCAACCCGATTATTACTTCGGTTACCTTGGTTTCGAATGGGTAAAACCCCTTCCGGGAAATTGGATGTATACCCCGTTCATTTTCATGATTTTCGCCGCAGTGGGAATCCTGTTCGGTTTTCTGTATCGCTTTTCTGCAGCTCTCTTTTTCCTGTGCTTTACCTACGTGGAGTTACTCGACAAATCCAATTACCTCAATCACTATTACTTCGTCAGTTTGATGACGTTTTTACTCATTTGGGTTCCCGCCAATCGTTCCCTTTCTCTTGATGCCCGGATTCGCCCTCGTATTCGAAGAGAAACAACGCATCGTTGGCACATCGGAATCTTCAAATTTCAACTCGCCTGTGTATACGTATTTGCAGGCATCGCTAAAATCCATCCTGATTGGCTGTTCGATGCTCAACCCTTACGGATTTGGCTTCAGGCCCATCATCACTTGCCGCTCATTGGTGACCTGCTCCGGGAAAAATGGGTCGCATACGCCTTCAGTTGGTTCGGGTGCATTTACGATGTGTTTATCGTGGTATTTCTATTGAGCCGTAAGTGGTTTGCGTTCGCTTATTTCTTCGTGATTGCATTCCACATGATCACCTGGTATCTGTTCCCAATTGGCATTTTCCCCTGGGTGATGATTTTCTCTACCCTCATTTTCTTCCCGACTGCATTCCATGAAAAAATCGTGCGTTTTCTCCACAACAAGCTTCCGAAGCACAAGGGTGAACACATGACCAAACCGCCGAGTTCCGAACCAAGTCCCTGGATTCGCCGATTGCTGTTCGCCTACATTTTCATCCAAATCGTTGTCCCTTTCCGCTATGTCATTTATCCCGGCAATCTATTCTGGAACGAGGAAGGATTTCGTTTTTCCTGGAGAGTCATGCTGATGCATAAAGAAGGGCACGCTACGTTCTACCTGCGGGACAAAGCCACGGGCAGAGAATCCGAAATTGATAACACCCGGTTTCTCACCGATACGCAGGAGGACCAAATGGCAACTCAGCCCGATATGATCCTGCAATACGCCCAAATTCTAAAGGAGCATTTTGACGGTAAAACGCTTCGCTATGGCGAACATGAATTCCCGATCAGCGATCCGGAAATCCACGCACAAATTTACGTAAGTCTCAACGGCAGGCCTTCCCGATTGTTTGTGGACAAACGTCATGATCTGACTCAATTGCCCTACAACCTGGCCCATCGGGAATGGGTCGAACCCTTTGAAGAATGAAATTAGCGTTACTCATAATAACTTTCGGTACATTCTGCGTGCATGCTCAGGTTCACGAAGCAATCATCGCTGATGAATCGGGGGTCGGTATCCCGGGAGTGAAAGTCCACAACATTTCTCAGAATGTATTTGCACGAACTGACGAAAACGGTCTGTTTCGCATATTTATTGACCCTGACGACTCCATCGTTTGTACCATGACCGGGTTTGATACGCTCATCATTACCCCGAAACCTGACCTGTATCCGATCATTGTTACATACGAAATGAAAACTCCGGTTCAGGAAATTCAACAAGCAAACGTAGTTCGTAAACGACTGGAAGATTTTGACGTTGGATTCCTTCCTCCCATCAAGGGCGTACAAATTTACACCGGAACGAATGCAGTAATTGAACTGGCAAAACTGAACGGTGCGAAGTCAACCGGAAATCCCCGGGAAATTTTCGCCAAAGTACCCGGTTTAAACATCTGGGAAAGCGACGGAGCCGGAATCCAAATAGGTATTGGCGGACGAGGATTGAGTCCCAATCGAACGGCAAATTTCAACACGCGCCAAAACGGATACGACATCAGCGCAGACGCTCTCGGTTACCCGGAAAGTTATTACACCCCACCAATCGAAGCGTTGAAGTCAATTGAAATCATTCGCGGATCGGCATCCCTGCAATTCGGAACTCAATTCGGTGGGTTGCTCAACTTTATCATCAAAGATCCTACCCCATCTACACCTTTTGAACTGACGTCGCGCCTGACCGGAGCAACCTACGGCTATGCGGGAGCCTTCAACCGGATCGCAGGAACACACAAACGATTTTCATACCAGGCATACCATCAGTACAAACGAGGAAATGGCTATCGGGCCAACAGTGGTTTTTATCAGCATCAGGCATTCGGTCAAGCCCGTTTTTACATCACGGATAAAATCAGTATTCGCGCCGAGTACACGCACATGAATTACCTTGCTCAGCAAGCCGGCGGACTGACGGATTTGCAATTTGAAGAAGACCCGAGGCAAAGTCTTCGCGATCGAAATTGGTTTGCCGTAAACTGGAACATGGCAGCCGTACACTACGATCACGAAATCGGCAGTAAGGCACATTTCAACATCCGTTCCTTTGGAATGGTATCGACCCGGGAAACCCTCGGATTCCTTGGAAAAATCACGCAGGCAGACCCGGGCACACAACGTGAAATGTTACGCGGAACGTTTAAAAATGCAGGAATCGAAGCCCGTTTCCTGCAACGTTACGGATCACGTGGGAAAGGACGTGACATCCACGGCGCATTCCTGATTGGGGGGCGTTACTATCAAGGCCAAACAACAGCAGACCAGGGGTTGGCAACGGAAGGATCCGATGCCGACTTCACGTACCTGAACCCTTCGGACCTCGAGGGGTCATCGTATTCGTACCCTTCTCAAAACGGGGCGTTTTTCGGTGAAAACATCTTGTTTATTGGCAGGAAACTTCGTCTGAATGCCGGAATTCGTGCCGAATCGATTCAAAGTGGGTCATCCGGTTACTACAAGCAGTATCTCATTCATCCGGTCAACCAGGATACGCTCGACATATATACGCAAACCGACACCAACGAAGTCCGACGCAGCATCCCATTGTTCGGGGGCGGAATCTCCTATAAAGTGGGGAAGCGATCTACTGCGTATACAAACTTCACCCAGAACTATCGGGCGATTAACTTCACCGACATTCGCATCAACAACCCGAATATTGTGATCGACAGCGCCCTTCGGGACGAATACGGATACACCGCTGAACTCGGGTTTCGCGGACTTTTGAATGACTTTTGGATTTACGACGTCGCCGCATTCTACATTTTCTACGGGGACAAAATTGGTCTGGCTCCAAAAGCAGGTACCACTTTCAAAGAACGAACGAACATTGGAGATGCTCGCAACACGGGAATCGAAATTTTTACTGAATTCGACTTTTTCAAAGCATTTCTCGATTCCAGTCAACAAGGGAATCACTCCTTAACGTGGTTCGTAAACGCAGCCTACATTCATACTGAATACATCCGTTCCAAAGAGTCAAATTATATCGGAAATCAAGTGGAATATGTCAGTCCGCTGATTTTTAAATCGGGGATGAAATACCGATTCAACGGTTGGAGTATCCAGGTTCAGGGATCCTACAACACCGAACAATTCTCCGATGCTTCCAACTCGATTGTTCCTTCGGGAGATGCTGTTATTGGACTCATTCCTTCCTACCTCGTATTCGATTTCTCGGGCCGATATCGCTTCAAAAAACACTTCATCGTAGAAGTCGGAATCAACAACTTCACGAATGCAAAATACTTCACGCGGCGTGCGACAGGTTATCCGGGGCCCGGCATATTGCCTTCGGATGGGATCAATGGGTACCTGACACTTCAGTATCAGTTTCGGGCAAAAAATCGTTCATTTCAATCAATGCTTTAACCTGATTGCGAAACCAAACGTACGCGGAACTCTGCACGGGTCCACGAATTGCTTACGGGTACTTTTTCCGTTCTTGCGACTCCGGTTGATGGTAAGACTGACGTTCATTGCGTCTCCCAATAGTCGTTTTCGAACCATGAAACGCAAAACGGCACCTTGTCCAGGACAAAGTGCCGCTCTTCTGCGATATGCTATGCAGTTAATCGTGCTCCTCCATCAGTTCAACCTCACCTGACGGAGAAAGAGCTTCCTTAATCTTTTGCTCGAGTTCCTCCATGAGTTCAGGATTATCCTGTATGATAGATTTTACCGCATCGCGTCCCTGGCCCAGACGGGTTTCTCCGTAGGAGAACCAGGAACCGCTTTTCGTAAGAATTCCGTGATCAACACCCAGATCGAGGATCTCTCCCACTTTCGAAATTCCGGATCCGTACATAATGTCGAATTCGGCTTTTCGGAAGGGCGGTGCTACCTTGTTTTTGACAATCTTCACCTTGGTACGGTTACCGATCACCTCTTCTCCCTCTTTGATCTGGGAAGAACGACGGATGTCGATTCGTACCGAAGCGTAAAACTTCAATGCATTTCCGCCGGTTGTTGTCTCCGGATTTCCAAACATCACTCCGATTTTATCCCGAAGCTGGTTGATGAAAATGCAGCAACAGTTCGCTTTGTTGATGGATGCTGTCAGTTTTCTCAGTGCCTTGGACATCAAACGTGCCTGAAGACCCATCTGAGAATCTCCCATTTCGCCTTCGATCTCTGCTTTGGGTGTCAATGCAGCTACCGAGTCAACCACCAACAAGTCGATTGCTCCTGAACGAATCAGGTTGTCTGCAATTTCCAGTGCCTGCTCACCGTTATCAGGCTGTGAGATAAACAAATTGTCGATGCCACCTCCCAGATTTTTCGCATAAAAC
>JAURNA010000134.1 GCA_030830385.1 Crocinitomicaceae bacterium
CAGGCTCAAATCTGTTGGTGGAACAACCGGGAAATCACCTTCGTATCTTGCCTTCACTGTGTTCGTCAGGAAGTTTCCTTTGTCATCCACCTTCGCGTTTGCCTGTGCAATTGTTTTCTCATCTTCCTCTTCAGCCGAAAGGTAGATTGGATCGCTTTTCATATCCACGATTCCTTTGTCGACTTCACGGTACGGTGTCTCGATAAATCCGAGCTTGTTTACCTTCGCAAATACACAAAGAGAAGAGATCAGTCCAATGTTCGGTCCTTCCGGTGTCTCAATCGTACACAAACGACCGTAGTGTGTGTAGTGAACGTCACGAACTTCGAATCCTGCGCGCTCACGCGAGAGTCCACCGGGCCCGAGTGCAGAAAGACGACGCTTGTGCGTAACCTCTGAAAGCGGGTTGGTTTGGTCCATGAACTGAGACAATTGGTTGGTTCCAAAGAATGAGTTGATCACGGAAGAAAGTGTCTTTGCGTTGATCAGGTCTATTGGAGTAAAGACTTCGTTGTCACGTACGTTCATACGTTCACGAATGGTACGCGCCATACGTGCGAGTCCTACACCGAACTGGCTGTACAGTTGTTCTCCCACCGTTCGCACACGACGATTCGACAGGTGGTCGATATCATCCACATCCGCTTTGGAATTGATCAATTCGATCAGGTACTTGATAATGGAAATGATGTCGTCTTTTGTCAAAACGCGTGACGTTTCTTCCATATCTACTCCCAATTTTTTGTTCAATCGGAAGCGACCTACTTCTCCGAGATCATAACGGTTGTCGGAGAAGAATAATTTTTCGAATACTCCTTTTGCCGTTTCATAATCGGGTGGTTCTGCGTTACGCAGCTGGCGGTAGATATGTTCTACGGCTTCTTTTTCGGAGTTGGACGTATCTTTTTGGAGTGTGTTGTAAATGATCGTGAAGTCTGCACTGTTTACATCTTCTTTGTGAAGGATTACAGTCTTGGCTCCTGAGTCCAAAATCAGATCTACGTGCTCTTCTTCAATCACGGTTTCGCGGTCGAGCAGAACTTCGTTTCGCTCGATGGAAACCACCTCTCCGGTATCTTCATCTACGAAATCCTCAACCCATGATTTCAGGACACGTGCAGCCAGTTTACGACCGAGTGCTTTTTTCAGGTTGGTCTTGGTTGCTTTCATTTCGTCAGCAAGACCAAAGATTTCGAGAATATCTTTATCGCTTTCATAACCGATTGCACGGAACAATGTTGTTACTGGCAATTTTTTCTTACGGTCGATGTAAGCGTACATTACGCTGTTAATGTCAGTTGCGAATTCGATCCATGATCCTTTGAACGGAATGACACGAGCCGAGTAGAGTTTGGTTCCGTTCGCGTGACGGCTTTGTCCGAAGAATACGCCGGGAGAACGGTGCAACTGCGATACGATTACCCGCTCGGCTCCGTTCACTACGAAGGAACCTTTCGGGGTCATATATGGAATTGTACCGAGGTATACGTCCTGCACGATTGTTTCGAAATCCTCGTGCTCCGGATCTGTACAGTACAATTTTAATTTCGCCTTAAGTGGGACACTGTATGTTAATCCGCGGTCGATACACTCTTCGATTGTGTATCTTGGTGGATCAATGAAGTAGTCCAAAAATTCCAATACGAACTGGTTTCTCGTATCGGTAATGGGGAAGTTCTCTGCAAATACTTTGAAGAGTCCCTCACTCTCACGATTTTCCGGAGTCGTCTCCAGTTGAAAGAACTTCTGGAAGGATTTCAATTGAATATCCAGGAAGTCCGGGTACGCAAACGGATTCTTGCTGGAAGCGAAGTTTACGCGTTTTGGTGTATTGTTTGATGTTGCCAAGGCCAAACGTTTTTAGTGAGAAAAATTGTACGCAAGACGTTTCTTACGCAAAAAAACAGGAAGAGGCATCCCGCCAAAGTGTCGGGACGCCCTTCCTTTCAGAAAGCAAATACTTACTTGATTTCTACCTCAGCTCCGGCTTCTTCAAGAGATTTCTTGAGGCCTTCTGCTTCGTCTTTCGCTACACCTTCTTTCAAAGTTGCTGGTGCGCTATCAACCATTTCTTTTGCTTCTTTCAAACCAGCTCCAGTCAATTCTTTCACTAGTTTTACTACTGCGAGTTTCGATCCACCTGCAGATTTAAGAACTACATCGAATTCTGTTTTTTCTTCTCCTCCAGCAGCATCACCACCAGCGACAGCGCCACCAGCGACAGCTACTGCAGCAGCAGCAGGTTCGATTCCGTATTCTTCTTTCAAAATGTTGGCAAGTTCGTTAACGTCTTTTACCGTAAGGTTTACTAACGCTTCTGCCATTTCTTTCAAATCAGCCATTTTTATTTTGTTTAAAAAAGGTTCTTAAAAAATTAAATTATTGTGCTCTTTCTTCGAGCGTTTTCAGGATGCCTGCAAGCTTTCCGCCGGCACCTTTAAGTCCAGAAACAACGTTTTTCGCAGGACTTTGAAGCAGTGTGATAATTTCACCGATTAATTCTTCCTTGCTCTTGATTTCAGAAAGCATCGTCAGTTGATCATCGCCAACATAGATTCCTTCGTCGATCCAGGCGCCTTTCAGAATTGGCCTATCTTCTTTCTTGCGGAAGTCTTTGATAAGCTTTGCGGGTGCATTACCAGCTTCGGCAAACATGATTGAGGTTGCTCCTTTGAGCGTCTCTTTCAGTTGACCGAAGTCTTTTCCTTCTACGTTGTCCATTGCTTTTTCAAGCAATGTGTTCTTAACAACACGCATTTTTACGTTCGCGTTGAAAGCTTTGCGTCGAAGGCTGTTTATTACTTCTACTGTAAGTTCCGCTGTGTCTGTCAGATAAATTACGTTGTTGTCCGCTAAATCTGCGGTTAACTCCTCAACGTATTTTGCTTTTTCCTCTTTTGTCATTTCAATTCGATTTAAGCAATTACAGACTTCGCGTCTACTTGAATACTCGGGCTCATTGTGGAGCTCATGTAAATGCTCTTGATGTACGTTCCTTTCGCTGCAGAAGGCTTAAGCTTCATGATCTGCTGAATGAGCTCATTTGCGTTGTCCTGAATTTTTCCAGGTTCAAAGCTTGCTTTTGCCACTGCTGAGTGAACAATTCCGTACTTATCGACTTTAAAGTCAATTTTACCGGCTTTTACTTCTCCAACAGCCTTACCAACGTCCATTGTTACTGTACCCGTTTTGGGGTTTGGCATCAGTCCACGTGGTCCGAGAATACGTCCCAGTGCACCGACTTTACCCATCACTGCCGGCAGGGTAATAATTACGTCGATATCAGTCCAACCTCCTTTGATTTTCTGGATGTAGTCATCCAGACCAACGTGATCGGCTCCGGCTGCTTTTGCTTCCTCCTCCTTGTCTGGAGTACACAGTACCAAAACGCGAACGTCTTTTCCCGTACCGTGAGGCAAAGCGACGGTTCCTCTCACCATCTGGTTCGCTTTACGGGGGTCTACCCCTAAACGAACGCTGATGTCAACTGAGGCATCAAATTTGGTGTTCGACACTTCCCTTACTAACGCACAAGCTTCCGTGAGGGAGTATGCTTTGGCAGAATCAATCTTTGCCAGAGCCTCTTTTCTTTTCTTCGATACTCTTCCCATCTCTTTACTTATTTGTCAGCGGGTGCTGTCCCACCTTTTACGTTTACTCCCATACTTCGTGCAGTTCCGGCAACCATGCGCATTGCAGAGTCGACGGTAAAGCAGTTCATATCCGGCAGCTTATCTTCAGCGATCTCGCGAACCTGGTCCCATGAAATGTTACCTACCTTCGATCGGTTTGGCTCCGAAGAACCTTTTTTGATCTTGGTTTTCTCGAGAATCTGAACCGCTGCTGGTGGAGTTTTGATTACGAAATCAAAGGATTTGTCGCTGTAAACTGTAATTACAGCTGGCAATACCTTTCCAGGCTTGTCCTGCGTACGTGCATTAAACTGCTTGCAGAACTCCATGATGTTGACTCCTTTTGCACCGAGTGCCGGGCCAACGGGTGGGGCTGGATTGGCTGCGCCGCCTTTGATCTGTAACTTGATCAAACCTGCTACTTCTTTCGCCATTTGTGTTCAAATTGTGTAGTCTGACGTGATTACTTGCGGGAAGCTTTAATCGCTTTCATCACTCCTACGGTTATTATGCTCGTTAAACTTCTTTTTCAACCTGCATGTAGCTGAGCTCCAGAAGGTTTTTTCGTCCAAATATCTTTACCATTACCTTCAGCTTCTTCTTTTCTTCGTTGATTTCATCAATCACGCCGCTGAAGTTGTTGAACGGTCCGTCGATTACTTTCACCGATTCGCCGATCACAAATGGAATTTTCATTTCTTCTTCTGTCTCGGAGAGTTCGTCTACTTTTCCGAGGATTCGATTCACTTCTGCCAGACGCATTGGAGTTGGGTCTCCTCCCTTTTCTGTTCCGAGGAATCCAATTACGTTTGGAATGCCTTTGATTACGTGTGGCACCTCACCGACAAGTGCGGCTTCTACCAATACATAACCGGGAAGATAAGCGCGCTCTTTGCTCACCTTCTTGCCATTGCGAATCTGGAATACTTTTTCTGTGGGAATGAGCACCTGTCCGACATAGTCGGTCAGTTTCAGGCGACTGATTTCCATCTCAAGGTATTCTTTTACTTTCTTTTCTTTTCCGCTGATCGCTCTCACGACGTACCAGCGCTGCTTAATCTCTGCCATTCTCATCAAGCGTATTAAATAAACACCTTGTAGATGAAGCCCAATGCTCCTTTCCACGTTGCATCTTCGCCACCTGTGATTCCGAATCCGAAATCCATCGCGAAGATCATCAGGGATAAAATAACAGAAGCAACTACGACTACAATCGTGTTGCTTTGTAATTCCTTCCACGTCGGCCAAGTGACACGCTGTGTCATTTCAGTCACTGTCTCGTTAATATATTCTTTGACTTTCGACATTTCGTTCTATTTGCACGGGCGGTAGGATTCGAACCCACGACCAATGGATTTGGAATCCACTACTCTACCAGCTGAGCTACGCCCGTAAGTAAAGATGGCTACCTAACCACTGCCATCTTATGTATTTGTATCATTTTTTCTCCGATGATTCGGATCAGGAAAGTCGGCCTGAGTAAAAAGGGGAGCGAGCTCCCCCTTTTCGAAAGTATTTGTTCGAGGTAGATTACTCGATGATCTCAGTAACCTGTCCTGCACCTACTGTACGCCCTCCTTCACGGATTGCGAAACGAAGACCTTTGTCCATCGCTACAGGTACGATAGTTCACTTCGATTGTTACGTTATCTCCAGGCATAACCATCTCACGTCCGTCTGTCAACAAGATTTCTCCAGTTACGTCAGTTGTACGGAAGTAGAACTGAGGACGGTACTTGTTGTGGAATGGAGTGTGACGTCCACCTTCTTCTTTTTTCAATACGTAGATTTCTGCCTTGAACTTCGAGTGTGGAGTTGTGGAACCTGGCTTACAGATTACCATTCCACGCTTGATGTCCGATTTTTCAATTCCACGAAGCAACAAACCAACGTTGTCACCCGCTTCTCCACGATCAAGGATTTTACGGAACATCTCAACTCCTGTTACAGTAGAAGAGAGTTTTTCGCTACCCATACCAAGGATGTCTACAGAATCTCCGGAGTTGATTACTCCCGTTTCGATACGTCCGGTTGCAACAGTACCACGACCCGTGATCGTGAATACGTCTTCTACCGGCATCAAAAAGTCCTTATCGATGTCACGAGGAGGAAGCTCAATGTATGAATCAACTGCATCCATCAATTCGTTTATGGTTGCAACCCACTTGTCTTCTCCGTTCAATGCTCCAAGTGCAGAACCTTGAATTACCGGCGCGTTGTCCCCATCGTAATCATAGAAAGAAAGCAGTTCGCGGATTTCCATTTCAACGAGTTCCAACAGCTCTTCGTCGTCAACCATGTCCACTTTGTTCATGAAAACAACGATTCTTGGAACACCTACCTGACGTCCGAGCAGGATGTGCTCACGCGTTTGTGGCATGGGTCCGTCTGTTGCAGCAACAACGAGGATAGCTCCATCCATCTGAGCCGCTCCTGTCACCATGTTCTTTACGTAATCCGCGTGACCCGGACAGTCGACGTGCGCGTAATGAC
>JAURNA010000135.1 GCA_030830385.1 Crocinitomicaceae bacterium
CAAAGGAAGCCCTATCTTTGCAACATGTTTTTGATCCTGAATGACGTTAGTGGAGGAGAAATCTTGTTGGTTCTCGCCTTTGTCCTGATTTTCTTCGGGTCGAAAAGCATTCCGGGATTGGCACGTACCCTGGGGCGTACCATGCGACAAATACGCGATGCTTCCAACGAAATTCAGTCAGAGATTCGAAAGTCAGGAAACGAAATGAAAAACGACTTGAATTTGAAGGGAATCATTGAGGAAACTGCTCAGGACATCAAAAAACCACTCGATCAGTATGCTCAGGACATAGAGGAGGCCGTTGAATTGAAACCGAAAACATCCCGTCCACGACCCGTTCAAGTCGCACGGAAACCGGAAAATACCGACCCCGAATCAGAAGAACCGAGAGAGCCAAAATCGGAATGAAATCGCTTTGATTGGCATTATCGTTAATTTCTGGCTACCTTTGCACCGATTTTAAATGCAACGCATGACATTCTCCGAGCTCGGGTTGAAACCTGAGATACTCAAATCCCTGGATGACCTGGGATTTTCAACCCCCACCCCAATCCAGGAACAAGCCATCCCTCATCTTCTCGGAGAGGAAAGCGATTTCGTAGGATTGGCGCAAACCGGTACCGGGAAAACAGCGGCTTTCGGCCTTCCCATGGTGTCCCGTATCAATGATAAACTCAACGTTACGCAAGGGTTGATCATCTGTCCGACTCGAGAATTGTGCCTGCAGATTAGCGAAGACATGCGAACGTATGCCAAATACGTGAACATTCGCATCGAATCGGTCTATGGAGGAACCGACATCCGCAAGCAGATTCAAGCAATCAAGAAAGGAACGCAAATCATCGTTGCCACACCCGGGCGTCTCGTCGATCTTATTCAGCGCAAAGTGGTTCGCCTGGAAGAAATCGAGTGGGTCGTTTTGGATGAAGCCGATGAGATGTTGAACATGGGCTTTAAGGAAGACATTGATAAAATCCTCGATAAGACACCCGATTGGAAAAATGTCTGGTTGTTTTCAGCCACCATGCCAAAGGAGGTAGCGCGAATTGCGAAAAACTACATGGAAAACCCACTCGAAGTTTCCATCGGACATAAGAACCAGACCAACGAGAATATCAACCATATCTATTTCGTGGTCAAGGAAAGGGATCGATACCGTGCTTTGAAACGACTCATCGACTTCAATCCTTCAATCTATGGTCTCGTTTTTTGCCGAACGCGAAGAGAAACGGCTTCTATTGCCGATAAATTGGGCAAAGACGGTTACAACGCCGAGCCGCTTCACGGAGATCTTTCGCAACAGCAACGAGACCGGGTTATGGAGCGGTTTAGAAATCGTTCGCTTCAAATATTGGTGGCAACAGACGTTGCGGCTCGCGGAATTGATGTAAGCGACATTACGCACGTAATTAACTACAACCTTCCGGACGACGTAGAGAACTACACGCACCGAAGCGGTCGAACGGCAAGAGCCGGAAAGAAGGGAGAGTCACTTGTTCTGCTGAACACCCGTGAGGAGCGCAAGGTGAAACAGATCGAGAAAATCATCCGAACCGAATTTACCCGAGGCTTTATACCCGATCCAGAGCAGATCTGTGAAATCCAATTGATGAAACTCGTAGATCGTGTCATCAGTACCGAAGTCAAGGAAGACGACATTAGCAAGTTCGCACCGTTGATCACCCGGGAATTTGACGGATTTACAAAAGAAGAAGTCATCAAACACTTCATATCCGCAGAATTCAATCGTTTCATTGATTACTACGAGCGTGCAGGAGATTTGAACGCCAAACCGGAAAAGGGGGAAGCCTCAGACAAATCACGATCGAATCGCAGAGATCGGGATACGAACAAGGTTCGATTTTTTGTAAGCCTCGGTAAGAAAGATAAACTGAATACCGGAGGAATGGTTCGTTTGATTTGTGATGCAACCGGCTTGAAATCAGGAGCAATCGGGCGTATCGACATCATGGGGACATTCTCCTTCTTTGAGGTAGATCAGGAGCACGAAGGGTTGATTTTGGACAAACTTCAGGGGGAAACCTACGAAGGAAAAAAACTGCGCATCGAAGTTACCAAAACGAACCACCGATCAAAGAAAAAACAAAACCACAAAGCCCCGCACCGAAAGGGACGCAAACGATAATACATGGAAATTAGAAACATTGCCATCATTGCACACGTTGACCACGGAAAGACTACACTGGTTGACAAAATGATTGAAGCCGGTCAGGTCGAAGACGAACGTAATCGCTTGAGCGGGGAGCTGATCATGGATAACAACGACCTCGAACGTGAACGAGGAATAACCATTGTTTCCAAAAATGTTTCCGTATCCTACAAAGGCACGAAAATCAACATTATTGATACACCGGGTCACGCCGATTTTGGGGGGGAAGTAGAACGCGTGCTGAACATGGCCGATGGAGTCTGCCTTTTGGTGGATGCTTTTGAAGGTCCGATGCCGCAAACGCGTTTTGTTCTTGGGAAAGCACTATCGATGGGATTGAAACCACTGGTGGTGATTAACAAAGTGGACAAAGAGAACTGCACCCCGGATGAAGTACATGAAAAGGTATTTGATCTGATGTTTGAACTCGACGCTGACGAGGAACAACTCGATTTCCCGACGATATATGGTTCTGCAAAAAATGGTTGGATGTCGGATGATTGGAAACAACCTTCTGGTTCCATCCTCCCGCTTTTGGATCAAATTCTGGACTACTTTCCACCGAGAAAAATAGAGGAAGGAAACACGCAAATGCTCATCACCTCACTTGATTATTCATCCTATGTAGGTCGAATTGCCATAGGACGGTTAACCCGTGGTGAGATTCGTGAAAACATGCCGGTGATCCTCTCCAAACGAGACGGATCGCAGCAAAAACACCGCATCAAAGAAGTATTCATCTTTGACGGTTTGGAACGTGAAAAAGTACAGCAGGTACAGACGGGTGACATTTGTGCCATTACAGGCCTTGATGGATTCGAGATTGGAGATTCCATATGTGATTTCGAACAACCGGAACCACTTCCCACCATTGCAATCGACGAACCTACGATGAGCATGCTCTTTTCAATCAACGATTCACCGTTTTTCGGCAAAGAAGGAAAGTTTGTGACCTCTCGGCACATTTCGGAACGCCTCGATAAGGAATTGGAGAAAAACCTCGCACTCAGAGTAGAGAATACAGAAAAAGCGGACAAATGGATGGTCTACGGACGCGGTGTGATGCACTTGTCGGTATTGATCGAGACGATGCGCCGTGAAGGATACGAACTCCAGGTGGGACAGCCACAGGTAATCGTAAAAGAGGTTGATGGCGTGAAGTGCGAACCGATGGAAGAACTTACCATCGACCTTCCGGAAGAGCACAGTGGAACCGCAGTAGAAGCCGTATCGAAACGAAAAGGTGAAATGAAAAACATGGAGCCAAAAGGAAATCGCATGGTGATCAACTTCGAGATTCCCTCTCGTGGAATTATCGGTCTTCGAAACTATCTGCTTACAGCAACAGCCGGTGAAGCCATCATGACGCACCGATTTGTCGACTATCAGCCGTATAAAGGTGAAATTCCGGGTCGTTTGAATGGATCGTTGATTTCCATGGAACTCGGCACATCGATTCCATTTTCGCTGAACAACCTGCAGGAGAGAGGAACGTTTTTCATTGCTCCGGGAGAAAACATCTACGAAGGGCAGGTAATCGGTGAAAATAGCCGCGCGAATGATCTCGTAGTGAATGTCACCAAGACCAAGAAGCTCACGAATATGCGTTCGTCAGGCGCCGATGATAAAGTAAAATTGGCTCCGCCGAAGCAATTCAGCCTGGAAGAGTGTCTGGAATACATCCAGGCGGATGAATACGTGGAGGTAACACCCGAAAACCTGCGGATACGCAAGATTCTATTGAAAGAAACCGATCGTAAGCGATCCTCTCGCTAATCTGTGAAACGAATGCACAACTTCGGTGGGGATGCAGGTCGGGTTACATGCCTTCTTCATGGATGAAACATAGCGCTGAGCACATTGATTCTCTTCTGGTGGTCGTGCTCAAAACAGAATGGAAGTAATACCGCTTCCGGAAGTCGAACGCGTACGAATCTGGCATGATTTTTGACGCTTCCGCATAAGGAAAGTGTTTGTAACGGGCACTCACATTGCGTATCGCGCGGAGGCAGTAGCGTTACCGGAGTTGCATCTTTTGGCGGGTGAACAGAAGATACTATCAGCGATGATTGAGCTAAGATAGAGGAGCAGCAAAAAAATGAAAATGTGAAAATTGTGTTGAAAACATATGGCTCAAATCACCGTTATCAATAGGATTAAATTCTAATTTAGAACCAAAAGCAAGCGCATGTTTGAAGAAGGGAACGAAGAGTTTGAAGGGGAGTTGCAGGAGGATATTCAGCGCTTTGAAGCGTTTCTGGAGGGAGAGCCGATGGGATTTCTGGACAGTGACCGATGGGAGGCACTTGTGGACCATTTTTTAATCAGTGGCAATTACAACAAGGCACTGTTGTGCACCGATGAGGCCATGAGTCAATTCTCGTTTAATGCCATTTTCCGTTTGCGAAAAGCACAGGCTTTCTCAGGATTGGGTAAACTGAAAGAATCCATTCAATTACTGGCTGAAATTGAACGGTCAGAACTGCCTTCTTGTGAAGTGTTTTTAACAAAAGCAGCCGTATTCAGCCAGCTAAAAGACTCCGGAAATGCCATCAAATACTTCCGTCAGGCATTGGAACTTGCAGAACCGGAAGACAGGGATGAAATTTACCTGGATCTTGCCGTGGAATACGAAGGAATGGGAAAGTGGAACGAGGCCCTCGAAGTGTTGAAAGAGGCGATTCGGGCAAACCCCTCCAACGAGGGAGCGATCTACGAAATTGCGTTTTGCTATGATCATTTGGGAGATTACGAACAATCGATCAAGTGCTATTCGGATTTCATCGATGAGAATCCATATTCGTTTACGGCCTGGTACAACCTTGGAAACGCATACTTGCGAACAGATCAGTTCGAACAAGCAGTTTGGGCATACGATTACAGCATTCTGATCAACGATGATTTTGGTCCGGTCTATTTTAATCTGGGAAATGCCTACCTGTCCATGGATACGTTCACCAAAGCGAGAGAATCCTTCGAGAAAAGCATGGAACTGGACGGCGAGGATGCCATGGCGCTATGTTACGTAGGCGAATGCTACGAGCGTCTGAACGAATTAGAATCTGCCAGAGAGAATTACAAACGCTGTCTGGAACTGGTCCCAACACTCGCGGAAGGTTGGTTAGGCCTCGGAATTCTTGAAGACCTGGAAGGTCGTACAAAGGAAGGAATTGTTCTGCTTCACAAGGCCGCTGAATTGTCGCCGGAGAATGCCGGCATTTTTCACGTGCTTGCAGGTGCGTACGAGAAGATCGAAGAATTCGACAAAGCATTGGAACACTACGAGGCGTCTCTGAAATTAGATGGAGAAGACGAAGAATGCCTGATGAACTACATACATCTGATCGCTCGTGACTCTCATCAATTGGCACTGGAATACCTCGAACGATTTGAAGAAGAGGAAGTCAAAAACGAATACCTTGAGCTCCTGAAAGTCGAACTGTTGTGGTTCCTTGGGCACAAAGAAGAATCCCTCCATCTCTTCAGACAATGTCTGGAAAAAGACCGGGAGTTAGCGCTGGAACTTTTCGAGATCAACCCTTCACTGAAAAGTGTGCCGGAATTTGTACTTTTGGGCGACTAGTCTGTAAGTATGAATTTTGAATTGCCCCATATACCAGAGCGTACCAAGCAACCGCGAAAAAACGGTGTTACCATGACGATGGACAAAGGCCTGAGCCTGCGTCAGGTGGAAGATGTTATCGAATCATCCGGACACCTCATTGATGTTATCAAGTTTGGATTTGGTACTTCGTTCGTTACCAACAATCTGGAAGATAAACTGAAGATGTACAAGGAGGCGGGGATTCGTCCCTATCTGGGGGGGACACTTTTCGAGGCGTTTTTTGCGCGTGGAAGATTCGATGATTATCGCAGGCTTTTGGATAAGTACGACTTGGATCTCGCCGAGGTTTCAGACGGCTCAATTATCATTCAGCACGATGAAAAATGCGAAATCATTCGACAATTAGCGAAGAACCAAACCGTCTTGTCGGAGGTGGGATCGAAAGATTCAGGCATCATCGTTTCTCCAAACAAATGGATCAAAATGATGTCAACAGAGCTGGAGGCCGGGTCCTGGAAAGTAATCGCTGAAGGACGTGAGTCCGGAACAGTTGGAATTTTCCGTCCGAATGGCACAGCGCACACCCTGCTGATCAACCGAATCATTGCCCGGGTGAATCCAGACGACATTCTCTGGGAGGCACCCATCAAGAAACAGCAAGTATGGTTCATTAAACTCTTTGGTCACAACGTAAACCTCGGAAACATAGCACCACACGAAGTGATCCCATTGGAATGTCTGCGATTGGGGCTTCGAGGTGACACATTCTTTGATTTTCTTCCGGAAGATTATGCCGAGCGATTGAAGCAGGTAAATACGGAAGAAGACGTCGAGGAAGAGGAAGAATAGCATGTTTTCCAGAATCGCGGAAATTTCAGGTCATGCAGGCGCGATTTACTCCGTTGATTTTGATGGTGAATTCATTTACACGGGAAGTGCAGACCGCTTCGTAGCGCGCTGGAACCTCCAATCCCGAACGCAGGATTCATTCACGGTTCAACTCGATCAGGCCGCATATGCCGTCAAAATTGTAGAGAAACGTTATCTCGTAATTGGACAATCCGATGGTGGAATCCATGTCATTGATATAGCAGAGCGCAAAGAACTGCGTCATTTCGTTCAGCACAAGAGTGCTATTTTCTCCATTCAATGGAACGCCGTGAACCATCAGATGTACATAGGCGATGCAGATGGAAATGTATCAATCTGGGATACACGGAGTTTTTCATTGCTGTTGCTGCTTCCTTTTGATGCAGGAAAAATCCGTCGAATTGTTCTGAATCAGGATGGAACGCAAATTGCACTTGCCTGTCAGGATGGAACACTGAGAATCCTGGAACTCAGACATTTCAATGAAATCCTAACGCTGGATGCGCATGATGCAGGAACGACTTCCGGGTTGTTTTTGTCCAATGAGCAGTTTGTTTCAGGTGGAAAAGACGGACATTTACGTCTCTGGGATACTACCAACGGGAGTTGTTTGAAAGCCATTCCTGCCCATCATTTTGCTATTTACGACATTCTTCGCATCGATAAATTCCTGGTTACCGCCAGTCGCGATAAAACGCTAAAAACCTGGACTGACTCCGTTGAATTTTGTCAGCGGCTGGATGTAAAAGAGGGAGGTCACAGACACTCGGTCAATGCATTGGTGAATTGCGGAGACAAGCGTTTCGCGAGCGTATCAGACGACAAGCGTATTCTAATTTGGGAGAAATCTTAGTAGACAGGTTTTTTTCGAAGGCATTGCATGAGTTGATCGACGAGATTGTTGATCCGGTCATCCATTTGCATTCGCTTGTCGACGTCTTGCAGCTGTTCGCGATAGTCATCGTCCAGACGTAATTCCTGTATTTTGCGAGCGATGACCTCAAGCTTTCGATAACCTTCTGAATCGGTTGGTATGGGTACGACTCCTGCCTTGCCTTTCGGGTCTCTGAGAAGCAAATTATGCATCTTTTCGCTTTCCCTGGAATAAAGAATAAGCGGACCATCCCATATACCCATCCGAAAATGCACATCAGGTGTGTCATTTGTAAAACAAGAGAAATCGGATAACCTCTCATTGCAATCATTACAAAGGACTTCAATAAGTTCCATCATATTGGCAAGTTGACAGCGATTAAAAGCGAACATACTAAAATCGTACAAAGTTTCCTATATCTCCGGTTTAAAAGTGGTATTTTCCGTATCAATCCTGCGGAAGGACGCAGTTAATGGGATCAGTATGAAAGAACTGTACTGTGACTGTAGAGATGCAAACGGTGTGAGCGGAATGCTTTTCATCAGAGTGGGCTATACTCGATTCGACCCCTGAAAGCACTGCTTTGAGTACCGACCGGTAGTGTCGGTTGTGTTCGTTTTTGTGATCAAACTCCATTTCGTGGGCTATACTGGATTCGAACCCTCAAAGCACTGCTTTGAGTACCGACCGGTAGTGTCGGTTGTGTTCGTTTTTTTGATCAAACTCCATTTCGTG
>JAURNA010000136.1 GCA_030830385.1 Crocinitomicaceae bacterium
AAAGTTCTTGATGTTGGTGGCAACTGCGAGTTTCATTTCGGATACTTTATCAAATCCGAGTGATGCTGCAGATGCTTCCAGGTCCGCTACTTGATCTTTGTACCATTGATAGGACTTGAAACGAGCGTAAAACTTACCGTATTGTCCTGTGAAATCCTCGTGATGAAGGTGAAGCCAGTCGAATTCCGGTAGCATTCCCATTACAACTGCTGAATCGTAAATTTTGTCGTAGGGTATCTCCGCATATTCCAGAACGAGAGTCACAGCGTCGTCCCAGGGCATTTTTCCACTTGGCGTGTACACTGCGATTTTGGGTGCTTTCTCCAATTGAACCACCTCCATGTTCTCTTCCGGGCCCGAAATTTGGCTCTTGATGCTGTTTACCTGGCCGTCAGCAAGAATTTGATACGTTACGCCGCGTGCCAACAATTCTTCCTCGATAGATGTCAGATGTGGAGTAAGGAAGGAGCCTCCCCGGTAATTCAGCAGCCAATCGATGATGACTTCGTTCTCAAGGAGATAATATGCCACGCCATAAGCCTTCAGGTGATTGCCCTGTGATTCATCCATTGGGATAAGAATCTGAGACGCCTTCGAAGGGAGAAGGCAGAAGCAGATAACGATGAGGGTAAACGCGTATTTCATAAGAATTCTTTATCAAAAATGGTGCCTAAAAGGCATCATCATCCATTGGAGGAGTAAAATCTGTATCCTCTTCGAGTGAATTCATTTTACTCGGAATTGTATACGTACTTTGCTGATCGAAATCGTTGTTTACGGGGAGTGCATGCGTTGCACCGAATTCCGGTCCATCCTGAAAACGTTCGAGGTTGTCGAAACGAGCGTATTGGGCCACGAATTGCAAACGAATGGAATCCAGGGCTCCGTTTCTGTGTTTCGCAACAATGATTTCACCAATTCCCGCATTGGAATTTCCTTCTTCATCTTGCAGGAATCCATAATATTCCGGGCGGTAAATAAAGGAAACGATATCGGCATCCTGCTCAATCGCGCCCGACTCACGAAGATCGGAAAGCACAGGGCGTTTGTCACCTCCACGCTGTTCAACCGATCGGCTCAGCTGAGATAGTGCGATGATCGGAATGTTCAGTTCTTTGGCAATTTCTTTGATGGATCGTGAAATCTGGGAGATTTCCTGTTCGCGGTTTCCCTGTGATTTGTTTCCTCCGGCAGTCATCAATTGAAGGTAGTCAATGATCACCATTTGAATGTCATATTGCATTTTCAGTCGTCGACATTTCGCACGAAGGTCAAAAACGCTGATTCCTGGAGTATCATCAATATAGAGCGGAGCCGTTGCCAGTTTTGTAATGCGCGTATGCAATTGCTGGAACTCATCGTCGCGCAAATCTCCTTTACGAAGCTTTTCGGCACTCAGGCGTGTTTCCGATGCAATGAGACGTTTTACCAGTTGCACGGACGACATCTCCAGTGAGAATACGGCGACTCCCATGTTGTGGTCTACCGCTGTATTTCGAGCCATGGAAAGTACAAATGCTGTTTTTCCCATCGCAGGACGTGCTGCAATTACGATCATGTCCGAACGTTGCCAGCCTGAGGTGAGTTTATCCAAATCCCGGAATCCAGTAGGAATTCCGGAGATACCATCCGAGTTTTGAGCAGCCATTTCAATTTCCTCAATCGCTTCACGTACCACGTTCTGCATTACATCAACAGCCCGGCCCATGTTGTTTTCAGCGATCTTGAACAAATCTCCTTCAGCCTTATTCAAAACGTCGAATACATCGTTGGTGTCATCGTAGGCATCCCTGAGAATATCAGAACACATGCTGATCAATTCGCGCTTGATGTGCTTTTCGGCAATGATTCGGCTGTGAAATTCCACGTGAGCCGTAGAGGCGACATTGTTGGTTAGTTGAGAAATGTACGCGGCTCCCCCTGCTGCTTCCAATTCGCCGTTTTTCTTTAGCGCATCAATAACGGTTAAAAGATCAATTGGCTTGGACGTACCAAACAAATCTCGAATCACCGCAAAAATATATTGGTGTTTCGGGTCGTAAAAACTCTCGCTCGAAAGAATGTCGATGGTTTCCGTTACCGCATTTTTTTCGAGCATCATAGCTCCTAAAACGGCGCGTTCCAAATCAATGGCCTGGGGCGGTATTTTTCCCCCGATTTCAGAGGCAACCTGCGAGGTGCGATTCGTGCGGATTACTGGCTTTCTGGGATTCTCGGAGTTGATATCCATTCAACAAAGATACGCATAGATTTCTGAGGGATAATTTTTTTTGCCGGCTCTTTATCAAAAAGATGTTAAAGGTGGTTTTCAACATTTGTTCATAGCTTTGCGATATGGAACGTGAGTTGAGAATTACAGGCGATGGTTCAAGTACAATTTACCTGCCGGAATGGGATGAAAATTACCATTCTTCACACGGGGCTATTCAAGAAGCAATGCACGTGTTTATTGAGCACGGGTTGAGGTATGCTGAGCGATCCTGTGAAGGAACTCTTCGCATATTTGAAATGGG
>JAURNA010000018.1 GCA_030830385.1 Crocinitomicaceae bacterium
ATTTTTCGCAAGATTCAATTGAATCTTGCGGTTTTACACCCTTAATACCCCGATCAACAATACAAAAAATCATCCCTCATCCCTCATAACTCATTACTCACACCCCATCATCCAACCCATTCCCAATTCAATATCATTCATCATTTCTCGTTACCTTAGTCGGCCGTGAATCTATATTCGAACAAACAAAAGTGGAAGATCGCCCTGCTGATCGTAGCACTGCTACTTGTAGGTGCCTCGCTGCTCGTGTCCAACAACATAGTAAATCGGGTTGCAAATCTTGAGCGTGAACGCGCAGAGCAATGGGCGGCAGCCATCAAGAAAAAAATCGAACTCGTTCAGTTTACCAACAACACCTTCTCGGAAATGCGCGACAAGGAGCGGGAGAAAATGGCAACCTGGATTGAAGCTACCAAAGAGGTCTCGCAGGCCACGATGAACCTCAATGGGGAGGTGAACAACTTTCCGCTTTCCATCATTCGCCAGAATACAGAGATCCCGGTAATTTTACTCGACGATCAGCACAATTTCTCCGGAGCGAGAAACCTTGTCTTCGACACGCTCAATTTCGCGAAAAAATATCCCGACGCGGATTCAATTCAGCTGAACCATCTCATCGACGATTCACTCGTAAAGCTCTCCGACGAATGGTGCAAGGTCAATACGCCTTTTACCGTGGATATTTACGACGGTTTCATGATGACCTACGTGTACTACGATTCGAAAGAACTTGTGCGTCTGAAATCGGAACGAGACTCTCTCATTCAGACGTTCAACGACGATCTGATCAGCAACGAAGGACTGGTGAAAGTACTGCTCGTAGATTCTAAAACCGACTCTATCATCGGAACCAACCTCGACGAATCCGGAAAGGCACTTAACAGGAGCATTGCTGAGCTCAAGAAACAAAATGATCCTATCATCATTGATTTCAACAATGGCGAAAAAAGTGAATTGTACTTCGGAAACAGTCCGGAACTGAAAAAATTGCAGTATTACCCATACATTCAATTCATCGTCATTGGTTTGTTCGCACTGATCGGCTATCTGGTCTTCAGCACTTTCCGAAAAGCAGAGCAAAACCAAGTGTGGGCCGGTATGGCAAAGGAAACCGCGCATCAACTGGGCACACCGTTATCTTCGCTTATGGCCTGGATACAAATGCTCGAGTCTCAGGGAGTAGATGACATGACAACGAAGGAAATGCAAAAAGACGTCGACCGGTTGGAACGCATTTCGGATCGCTTCTCTAAAATTGGATCGGGGGCGTCATTAACCGACATGGATATTGCTCAAACGGTTCGCAACGTCGTGGCTTATTTGCGTCCGCGCATCTCTGCCAAAGTTGACATTGAAACCCATATTGAAGATGGGGCAACGGCCATGCACAACGCATCCTTGATTGAATGGGTGATCGAAAACATCTGTAAAAATGCTGTTGATGCAATGGAAGCAGAAGGAACACTCACCATTTCACTGATTCAATCAGGAGATCAGGTACACATTGATATCCGCGACACCGGGAAAGGAATTCCACAAAATCAACTCAAAACGATTTTCCAACCCGGATTTTCTTCCAAACAGCGCGGTTGGGGGCTCGGTCTTTCCCTCGTTCGACGAATCGTCAAAGAATACCACAAAGGTCGCGTCTTTGTACTCGAATCTCAATTAGACGAAGGAACCACGTTCCGAATCAGCTTGCCTGCTGCCTAATTGCTAGAAATGCTGTAAGTCCAATTGGCGCATCGAAACAAACAGTTTCAGCACCTTTTCACCGATACCGGGAACATCAACATGAATCAGATATACACCGGATGCCACCGGGATTCTATTCTCGTTAATAAGCAGCCAATCCTGGAATGTAGCCGGACTGCTCTTCTTAAACGACTTAATCAATTTACCGTTTGTGGAGAAGATGCGAATCGTGCAATTTTCCGGTAGATTCGTGATCTTCACGCGCGTATCCAGGCGGTTGTTCTCGTACTGAGCGTATGCCTTGTATGGGTTTGGTACAACGTTGATCATATCAAGTGCGTCTGTCAATGCCTGTGCACTTCCTACTTCCACACGGATGTCGTCCATGCTCCAACCGTACATAGGCTGACCGTTGTTCTGACCTGTTGTTGTGTAGTTCTTATACTCCTTGTTCACACGCAGACGAATTGTTGTCTCCGTTGGAATTTCACCATTCGTAATGTTGTACCCCGGAGCGGCCAATGGGTAAGCGATCCATCCGATAGCTCCATAGAGCTGCTGCTTCTGATTATTTGAGAAACCCGAAATCGCCAGAAAGTCCTGATACAAGCGGTGCGTATTCAAATCTGCTGCTTCACCGGGAACGTAAGCCGGATAATCGTTACCAATCGAAGAACTATTCAAAATGTAGTTATTGATTGTTTTCGTGTCGTGGGTAAAAATCCAAAGGCTGTGCATTCCTCCCATGAGTGGAGTTCCAACACCATCAACGAGGCGATCTGTTGGATTCCAGATCATATCCGCACCGTTCTCAGAACCAAGGAATGAATTCTCTCCAAAGGCCATGTACAAACGAGCTCCCGTTTCGAGGTCAACCGCATATCCCGGGAACCATCCCATACCTGTAGAACTCAAATCTTCAGAACCATCCCGGTTTCTACTGGGGCTCTTTCTCAACTCTCCTGGTTCGGCTCCGCCTACGTTCAAGTTTG
>JAURNA010000019.1 GCA_030830385.1 Crocinitomicaceae bacterium
ATAAATCCGGTGTTGTTTTCCTCATCAATGATAAAACCAAAATCATCTTTGTAGGAATTCAATGGATAGTTCAGGTTTTCGGGTTCCATCCACCGTGCACCGTTGAAATACGTTATGAAAACATCGAGTCCACCCATTGAATTATGAGCATCTGATGAAAAATACAACGCTCCATCCTCTGCGACATACGGGAACATTTCATTTCCTCCCGTATTCACCTCATTGCCAAGGTTCTCAGGCGTTGTCCATTCCCCTTCTACGAGATCAGAACGATAGATATCGGTACCGCCGAACCCTCCGGGCATGTCAGAAACAAAATACAACGTATGGCAACGAGGGGCAAGGGCCGGATGTCCAATGGAATAATCATCACTGTTGTATGGAAATTCCTCCAGATTTTTCCATTTCCCATCTACCAGAGTAGCTTTGAAAATCTTCAGGTTGTTTTCCATGTCTTCATTTACCTGCAATTTTCTCGTATAGTAATTGCTTCTTGTAAAGTAGACCTCATCTCCTACACTGTTAAAGGTTGCCGGGCCTTCATGAAACGGGCCGTTCACATCTCCCTGCAAGTCTTTTGGTTTCATCCAGGTACCGTCATCCATGCGATTCATCTCGTATAGATTCAGATAGGAGTTCCCTGTCCAGGGGCTTTGTTTGCGCCCGGAAAAAACCTCTTTGTCACCTACAAAAACAATGCCGTCCTGATATTCCGATACACTGAATGAATTCGAAAACCCTTCTATTTCTATCTCTTTGAGGGTGTACAAGGTTGTATCTCTGAACCGGTCATCGAGGGCGTTGCAGGAACTCAGCAACATGCTGGCTACTGCATCCCCTGAATGTGTCGAAAGGTATTTACTCAGAACTTTCTTTGCTTCCTCATGCTTCCCGTTGGCCAACAACACTTTTCCGTAATTAAAGTATTGGATATCGACCTTGTCCGATTCATCAATAACCGCTTTGTACATAGCTTCGGCTGCGGATAGGTTTCCGGTCTTGAAGTAGGAATCTGCCAGTTTGGTTCCTATTTGCTTTGATGGATGCCTGAAATACACTTTTTCGTAGTGCAGGATTGCCTGTGAGTATGCAATGTTTTCGTAATAACGATCCCCTTTGTAGATGTGTGTATTCTTACAGGAAACCGCTGATGTTGCTGATACCATCAACAAGATCGCTTTAAAGTAGAATGCTTTTTTCATTTCAGAAGTATCTTGGTGTTTTTACTTTGATCAGATCCTTTCCAAAGTCAATTCCGATCATGATTTCATGTGAGCCGCTTTGGTAGGAACGTAAGCCGGAGAAGGTAATATCGTAGGAATAGCCTATCCTGAAAAAGTTGTTGGATCGGTATTCCAAGAGTATTGCCGCAGCGTCTCCTGTCCGGTAAGTTGCCCCTATCCAAAACATATCCCTAAACACCGCGGAGAAATTAAGGTCTCCCTCGACTGGTGCATTTCGGGTATATTTAAGTAGCACGGAAGGTTTGAACTTAACGTTTTCGGATACATCGAGAACGATGCCTGCTGTGAACAAATAGTGCCGTGAGAGAAACGTTCCCCGCGAGAGGTCCATGGAGAAATCATTCCCATCTTCGTATGCAAGAAGCGTGGGAATCGATGCTCCGATATAGTACCTTTTGCTGAAATAATACATTCCAAACCCAATTCGCGGCAGTACTTTGTTCTGGTTATTTGCATAAATCTCATCTCCTTCATCCCAGACGAGTACCTCGGTTAGATTTGAACTATACTGTGCCACTCCCGCGTTAAGCCCGAGTGCGAGTTTTGATTTGTCATTCAGCTTAATCTGGTATGCATAATCTGCCATAAAGGTGGTTGTACGGGTTACCCCAATCCTGTCATGGGATGCGATAAACCCCAACCCGATATTCTTCCCGCGAACGGGACCGTCTACTGCGGCAATTACGGTCTGTGGTGCGCCGTCAAAAGTGGCACCTACCCACTGACTTCTATAACTCAATGTGGATGACCAATACTCATGCGATCCTGCATACGCCGGATTCAGATAGAGTCCGTTGAACATATACTGTGTCAACATAGGGTCCTGCTGTCCACTGGCCGTAAAAGCAAGCAACACAACTACTGATACCTTAACAAATATTTTCATCTTAATCTATTTTACAGTTGGTTATAACTTTTCTTATCTACTTCTTCTCAGATCTACATAACCCGTAAGCGGTTCTACAACGTTCGAGGATGATATGGGTCTGAATATGGCGAAATACGTTCCATCGGGAAGGGGTTCGTCTTTTTGGTTATTGCCCTGCCAGTCGTTCTCATACCCGTTTCTCTGATAGACGATATTTCCCCATCGGTTATAGATGATTAACTCGTTCTCCGGATATGCTTCAATTCCCCGAATGACAAAAAAGTCATTATCAAAATCACCATTGGGTGTCAATCCTTCGGGCATCGCCAGTTCCATCGGCTCCAGAAGACGTATTCCTACACTTATCGTACATCCGTTTGCATCGGTTACAGTAACGGAATACACTCCCGAAGACAGTCCGTTGATTGAGGGTGTTGTGGCTCCGGTTGACCAGAGGTAAGTATACGTTTCCACTCCGCCTGTGACGGTTGCCTGTATCAAACCATCGGCTCCTCCATACGTGCTGATATTGTATCCGGACAATGGCTCAGGGCTGTACAATACAAGGGACAACGAATCCGGCTGATCGATGGCAACGTCAAATGATATTGAACATCCGAAGTTATCAACCACATCCACCGAATAAGTGCCTGCCGTCAACCCATCGACTTC
>JAURNA010000137.1 GCA_030830385.1 Crocinitomicaceae bacterium
CATACTGCCCAAATCACCTTCCCCTCTTCTTCGAACTGAAACGAAAAGATTCGCTTGTTCTTTTTCACCGACGATCAGCATAAAGGGAATTTTTGACAGCCCCCCAGTTTCGCAGTAGTTTTACTCCTGCATTCGGTAGTGTATCAAATTAGGGTAGTGTTCCAAAAATGGTGCTAGCGAAGAATTGTAGCCTTCCCAAAAAATGTAGCCTTCCTAAAAAATCGGACAGTTTCAAAGTTAGTTAATTGGTAAATTTAAACTGTTGATTATGAAAAGAACACGTTTTAGCGAGAGTCAGATTATCTGGTATTTTCACATATCAAATTATCACCCCTACAGAAAAACGATCAGAAAATACGTAAACAGTGATGAAGAACGTTACTTGACTACTCAGCACGGGCGTGATCAAGAAACCGGTTTGGATTATCGTGGGGCACGGTACTATGATACGGATGTAGCGAGGTTTTTGAGTTTGGATCCTCTGGCGAAGGATCATTCTTTGTTCAGTGATTCTGTTTACGTAGCTGATAATCCGGTGATCTTAATTGATCCGGATGGAAAGAAAATAGTATTTACGAATCATGCATCGCGTAATCGTAAGTTTCTTGGTGCAACGTATTCCAATTGTAGTTCAGCCCCTAATTAGCGGTTGTCCCACCCGATCATTCCTGCTACTTTGAGGCAATCAACCTGATCGCATGCGCTTTTTTGAGAGACCCTTCGTTTTTCTCACTCCGTGGATGTGTATCGGCATCCTCTGCGTAGACTGGATGTCTGATGTGCTCTTCTTTTCCTTGTTTGCCGGTTTGCTGGCAGCATGCACCTTTTTGGTCCGGAGCATCAACCGCTCCGAAATATTCTTCGTCTACCTAATGGTTGTTTTCGCTGGTTTGGGGTGGCTGAGCAGATGGTGGGAAATGCCCGACATTGACCGGCAGGGACATGTTACCGTAATTGGTGTGGTTGATGAAGTCAGTGAAGGAAATGGCAATTGGCGGAAAATATTTGTGGATGTGAGCCATTTGTTGGGGGAATTGGAAATAAAACCATCGCAGCAGAAACTACTCATTCTCACAGATTCGAAAGTTCCGCAGGAAGGCGATGAGTTGATCGTGAACCTCAAACTCTCGCGCATCCAAAACAAGGGCAATCCGGGCGAATTCAATGCAGAGCTCTATTGGCGCGGCAAAAATGTGTATCACATGGCCTTCCTGTCAGAATCAGAATTTCGCATCCTTAAACCCGGACAATCAAGTGGGTTGAGTAGGCTAAGGAAAAAGATTTCGAAATGGATGGATGGCGCTCTGGAAGACTCCTTTTCTGAAGATCAAAAAGCGTTAATTCGAGCGCTGCTTCTTGGCGATAAAACAAATCTAAATCCGGAAACGAAGCGGCAATTTGCCTCTGCAGGAGCGATGCATGTTTTGGCTGTTTCTGGTTTACATGTTGGAATTTTACTCGAGGTGCTACTCTTTTTTTTAGGTCGCTTTCCACGTTGGATTTCCAAAAAGAAAGCGGTTCTGATCAGTGTACTTTTGATATGGGCATACGCAGTTTTCATCGGGTTGCCTCCTTCTGTTACCAGAGCAGCTCTCATGTTTTCTTTACTGGTTATTGCCAGGATTTGGAGCAAGAACTACGCACCACTGAATATTTTGGCTTTTTCGGCTCTGATCCTGTTGATCATTGAACCCCACTGGATATTTGATCTGGGATTCCAGCTTTCCTATCTGGCAATGTTCGGAATTCTGACCCTGTACAAACCAATCGCAGAGCTTTTCTTCATTCGATCCAAATGGCTCAGGAAGATTTGGGAAGGAACTGCCGTTGGAATTGCAGCTCAACTCGGAACAATTCCGCTTGTGTTGTATCACTTTCACCAATTCCCGAACTACTTCGCAGTCACAAACATTGGAATGATGATCCTGGTTGGTGCGGTTTTGGTTTTTACACTGATATACCTGGCTTTTCAGTGGATTCCATATCTCCAATTCGCACTGGCATGGGTTCTCGGGTTGGGATTATCAGCAATGATCTATCTAGTGACCTGGATCGACAGTCTGCCCGGCGCGGTTTCGTATGGATATGTTCTGACTGTCCCCGTCGTTTGTATTGGTTATGCACTACTTGGTTTAATGTTAATCGATACGCGTCGTCGATTGGTTTGGACGTGCTCCATTCTCGGTGGATTTCTTGCGGTGCAAATGGCGAGATATGATAACATAACCCGTAATGAACTAATTGTGTTCAATTCTTCAAAGCCTCAAATCGCGATCAAAATCGGGGATCAAATCCTGGGGTTTTATGTCGAGGAGAAAAAAAACGCTGAAAAGTTGGAAAAATCCTTGATCGATTATCAGCGCTGTCATCCGGGCGATGTCAGAGTGCAGGAACTAAAACAGGGCGAAACAGTGATCGAAGTGGAGCATGGTCACGTGAGTTTTGAGGTAGATGAGGATTGGATATTCATTTCAACACCACGTCAAGAGGAATACGCTATGCGACGCGGATACAAAAACAAACTTCCTGAAAAGAAAACACTGTTGTCTCCCTGGGATGAAGATGATGCCCGGACAATCAGTCTGAAAAATGGAGCGTTTCGAATTCCACTATAACAGGCCCTTCGAGGTTGCAAATTTTCGAATCTCCCTTCCCACCAACAAATACCCCGTTCCTCTCATATGCTCGTCGTAGTTCCAATAGAGGTGGTTCTTGCGCTCTTCCTCCGACTTCAGGATCGGAGTTAAATCGAGAAAAGCTACTCCCGAGGCTTTGCAGGCCATTTTTAACTCAGCAGCATGACGTTGGTATTCGATTGTGGTGAGATCGAGACTGTCCGGGTTAATGGATGGATTTACTGCCTGTTCGAAGGGCATGTAGTGCCGCGTAAGCTGATGCTTGCTCGGAATGTACACAATGATCGGTTCTGTGCCAACATCTTTGCAGACCTGAACAAAATAAGGGACACATGCCCCCAATTGAGCCCGAACACGTAAATATCCGGCTTCCTCCTCAATCGCACCAACACGATTTCCGTTGAAAGTTCCTTGTTTGATCGCCCTTTGAATGGGTGTCAATTCCTGACCGTGTTTGGACACGAAGGGCAGGAGGTAGGGCTCTTCACCCGAATGCCATCGGGAATACAGCGGACCTCGTTCACTATTTTCCGAAATCCAGGTCATGAACCTCGGTTTGAGAATGGCATGATGCCGGGCTTTCAAATGAGTCGTTGGGATTATCGGCACGTTTTGCCCCAGATCGTTCGCATAAATGCACATGATTGCAATGTCCGGTTTGAAGATCGGGGCCATATCTGTTGCCAATTGAAGATACGCCGTCGGGCCCACACCGAGGACTCCTGCATTCATCACTTCAATGTCATTCGATTCGTTTTTGAATCCTGTGGGAATGGTTTCATGTTGCTCTGCCATAATGCCTTCCACAAAACTATCGCCAAGAAACAACACACGTGTTTTACCCGAGTTGTTGGAGACAGACCATTCGTCATCTCGAAACCCGTAGAGATTCATCTCACTCACAAAACGATGATGGGTATCAGGTGAAGACATCCAGTACCAATTCTGGTTGCGTAAATGATGCCTGCTTTCGGGTAAAATCCCCTTACTAACGTAGTAACAACGATCAAAATTCGAAATTTCGGGGACAGGGAATGCAATGCGAAGTGTTGTCTCCTGCAGCACAAAAAGAATGAGGAGAAATACCAATGTACGTTTCAGTTTTCGGTTGCGAGTTGGGTTCATCTGCTAATAAGATGTGGCAAAATAACAGAAATTAATGAAGGTTGAACCGATCATTCCGGATCGCAACTGCTGGTGTGATCATTTGTACGAAAAAAAGGGGACTCGTCGAATCATTCCTGTCGTTCGTTGTGGAATGCGCACCGTGCATTTTACCCCTGCTTTTTGCCCTGCCGACTTTCGCTCCTCGGAATTCGGTGTAAAAAAGTCCCGACAGAAGTGCCGGATGTGAAAAATGTGCTGTTGGTGGTACCTTATCGATTCAGCATTACGGGCATTACCAGCATGAGAATGTCTTCGTAATCTTCTGATTCTGAAGGAGTCAGGATTCCTGCGCGACTTGGTTCGCTCATTTCAAGACGTACTTCCGAACAATCCATGTTGTTGAGCATTTCCATCAGAAAGCGGGAGTTGAATCCGATTTCCATGTCCTCACCGTCGTAGTTACAGGTTAGTCGCTCGTTCGCTTCG
>JAURNA010000138.1 GCA_030830385.1 Crocinitomicaceae bacterium
CATATGCATTTCAACAAATACCACAACGTGATCCACGTTTTTCGCGACGGGATTTTTGGGAGAAATCTGAATGCGAATCGCGTTCCGCACAATATCATACGCCAACGACTTGATCCGACGGGAAATCGTTGCGGTAAAAAATAAGGTTTGCCGGTTGCGGGGAATCACACGAAGTACATCCCGAATGTCTTTCGCAAATCCCATCTCCAGCATCAAATCCGCCTCGTCGACCACCAATACTCCTACCCGGGAAATATTCAGTTTTCCCTGTGCAATGAGATCAAACATACGCCCCGGAGTTGAAACCAGGACATCAATTCCTCTTGCGAGTGTTTCAATTTGGTGATCCTGTTCAACGCCTCCGAACAAACCGAGTGTCTTCACATCCGTCTCTTTGGCAACATTTTCAAACACGGAAGCCACCTGTTTTGCCAGTTCACGAGTCGGAACCAGCACCAGGCATTGAACATAAGCCTGCGTATATTTTTTTCGGGAACGGTGAATGCGGTCTACGGCAGGGATAACATACGCTGCGGTTTTGCCCGTTCCCGTTTGCGCAACTGCCATAACGTCTTCACCATCAAGAATGTGACGAATGGCTTTGAACTGGATATCAGTAGGACGTTTCCATCCCATATGAGCCAGTTGAACCTTGATTTCCTTCGCTATTTTATAATCGTCAAACTTCATCGTTGAAGACAAAAAAGCCCGGTACTTCAACAGACTCAGTAACCGGGTTCTTTAGAGTATTGTTATCTCGCTTATGCCTCAACCACTTCAGACGGAACTAAAATTCGTCCGCAGTGTTCACACGTAATTACTTTCTTTTCCGTTTGAATGTCCAATTGACGCTGTGGTGGAATCTTGTTGAAGCATCCTCCACATGAATCACGATCAACCGGTACAACCGCCAAACCGTTTCGGGCATTGTCACGCAATCGCTGGTACGCTCCTGAAAGGCGGTCATCCAACTTCTTCAGTGCCGTTGATGATTGCTTCTCCAACTTTTCTTCCTGCGTTTGGGTTTCTGCAACGATTTCATCCAACTCGGCTTTTTTCGTTTTCAAATCCTCAGCTCGGAAATCGCGGCGACTTTTCGCTTCTTCCAGCACTTCTTTTTTGCTGGTGATGTTTGCTTTCGCCTCTTTCGAGCGCTTTTCGTTCAGTTTGATCTCCAATTCCTGGTATTCAATCTCCTTGGAAATCGATTCAAACTCGCGGTTGTTGCGCACGTTGTTTTGCTGGTCTTTGTATTTCACGATGGCCGCCTCGGCGTCTTTGTTCGCATTTTTTCGATCGGAAATTTCGGTTTCTAACATCTTAATTTCCTCTTCGATGCGCGACATTCGCGTATCCAACCCTTCGACTTCATCTTCGAGATCCTGAACCTCCAGCGGCAATTCTCCTCGAATTGTCCGGATTTGATCAATCTCTGAATCAATCTGTTGCAAACGATACAGACTGTCGAGCTTTTCTGCTACAGTCATTTCTTTTTTCGCTGCCTTCTTTGCCATACGACTTAAAAATAGTTTACTGGATTCGTATTTACCTCCGTTAAATGAACCGCAAATTTAGGAAATTTTTTCGTCAAAAGCCCCTGCAACAGATCGGAAGTGAATTGTTCGCTTTCGTAATGTCCGATGTCGGCGATCAGTATTTGATCTTCAGCATCAAAAAATTCATGGTATTTGAAGTCGGCTGTGATGAACACATCTGCTCCCTGATCTTTCGCTGCTCCCAGCAAGAAGCTTCCCGAGCCGCCGCACCAGGCGACCTTTTGAACCTTGTCATTCGGTAATTTGGTATGGCGAACAACGCCGCATTTAAATGTGGATTTTATGCGCTCGAGTATTTCATTCGCAGAAACGGGATTTTTCAATTCCCCGATCATTCCGGCTCCTTCGTCTTTGTTCGAATTGACCAGATCAACCAGATCAAACGCAACTTCTTCGTAGGGATGTGCGTTCAACATGGCGCGAACCACCTTGCCTGACCGATGCGAGGAGACCACCATTTCCAGTCGTACTTCGCCCGCCTGACTTTGTTCACCTTGCTTTCCTTCCCAGGGATTGCTTCCTTGCAGAGGACGGTATGTTCCTGTTCCAGAGGTTCGAAAGCTGCACTGATCGTAATCACCAATGGCGCCCGCTCCCGCCTCGAACATATCACTCGCAACCTTATCAGCGTAATCCGACGGAACGAAGACATTGATTTTCTGAAGGTTGTCCGAGGATGGCTTGAGCACTTGAATGTTCTTCATGTTCAATCGCTCACCCATCTCACGATTCACCCCGAAACGATAATTGTCGAGGTTTGTATGGATCGCATAAATGGCAATATTGTTCCGGATTGCCTTCAAAACAGTGCGCTCAACATAGTTCTTCCCATTGAGTCGTTTCAATCCCTTGAAAACAATCGGATGATGCGAAACAATGAGGTTGCATCCTTTTTCGATGGCTTCGTCCACGATGCTTTCAATGCAATCGAGACTGATAAGAATCGCCGAGACCTCATCATTGTGGTTTCCGACGATCAACCCACTGTTATCGTACCCTTCCTGACTTGAAAGTGGCGCCACGTCTTCCAGGTAACGGGTTACTTCTCTGATTTTCATGCTTAGAATTTCCTGGTCAGACCTATGTTCAGGCCCAGTGCCTGTGCCTTGTGCCTGAAAGAATCATTTTTTTCGTACGAACTATTGAGTTGTATTCTGTATTCCGGGAGAACCAAGAGCGACCAAAGATTTCCGATGGCCACTTGCCCGCCAACGTGGAATGCTGCACTCAGGACGAATGTGTTGTACCCCGAAGAGAACTGAGTCGTCTCCGAATCACGAACATCTCCGCTCGTACTCCATTCTTCATCCATTCGGTACCGTGAGAACAACTGCGGCGTCAGCCCTGCTCCGGCGAGCACCTTGAATTTATCTCCGTACGTGTAGAGCAATTTGAGCGGCATCGAAATGTACGTATACCTGGTCGAGTAGTTATACGTTGTATCCGATTGATCATTGATGTAGGACTCTCCGTTCCGCAAAATTCCAATTCCTCCCTGGAAATAAAGATGAGGAATAATCTTCGTGCGGAAGCCCATTTCGTAGGAAACGATATTCAACCCTGTTTCATTTGCACGCTCGCCCAGGGTATCTCCGAACAGTCCATCGTTGGGTTCTAAAATTCGACTTGTAGCAGACCAATTCACAACGGCATACGCCTCAGAGTTCAAATCAGGGTTTTCGTCCTCGTCCGGCTGCTTCTTTTGTTCCCTCTCTTTTTTCTTCTCTTTTTTATCGGGCTCTTCTCCTCCGATTTCTACCTGACCAATGCCCGAAAAGGCAACAAGAGAAAAAATGAGGACTGCTCGTATGTGGATGGACATCATAACCTTCGTTCTTGTGAACAAATATCGTAAAATTGAGGCATTGTTCGGTCACCATTCACTCAATGATTAACACTATTTTTGAGATAAATGCGATACAAACGATGGATAGCGGGACATGTTCGCGCACTTTTGATGCGCTTGTTGCTGGCCTTGGTCATCCTGCAAATCACACGATATGTATTTCTCGTTACGAATTCATCGCATTTCCCGAATGTGGGCTTTCACGACCACATGGTTGGGCTTTGGTTTGATCTGATTACCCTCGGTTTGTTTTACCTTCCATACTACGGGTTGATTCTCCTTCCCATACCCTATTCCATGCGGAAAAAATCCTGGTTTCGCCGTACCTTCAAATGCCTTTATCATGTCATCACTGCATCCATCATTATCGCAAATCTGATTGATACGGCTTATTTTCCCTATACGGGACAACGCTCGACGCTCACCCTGTTTCAAACACTTATGAACACAGGCGATGCAAGTGCACAACTTGGGTCATATTTGTACAATCATTGGTGGATTTTCGTTGTGTTTTTGGTACTTTTTGCCGGGGTAAACTGGCTGTATAACAAAATTGAACCGTACGAATCGCGCGATCCCGGCATGCGTATTCAGTGGATTTCACTTGCTGCATTGCTGCCGTTGTTACTCATAATGGGAAGAGGTGGACTTCGTCCGCGCCCAGTCGGAGTTGTAGACGCAAGTGCATACGTCAAAGCTGAAAATGCGCAATACGTGCTGAACACCCCGTTCACAATGCTGAAACGGCTGACCGTACCGCCGGCAAAAGTACCCCACTACATGTCGATTCAGGAAGAACAAGGGTTGTTCAACCCTGTGAGGCAAAGTACCCCCGCCAACCTGCTTCCCAACAACACCAACGTTGTCATTATTGTACTTGAGAGCTTTGGAATTGAGTTTGTCGGTTCAGTGAGTGGAATGGAGACCTACACGCCGTTTTTGGACTCGCTTGTTTCGGTTTCGTGGTCTTTTCCTCACGCATTTGCGAATGGAAAAAAAAGTGTGGAGGCATTGCCCGCGATCGTTGCCTCGATTCCGAGTTTGACAGAACAACCGTACATGGAGTCACCGTACGGAACGAACGACCTGAATGCACTTCCGGAAATTTTGTCGAATGAAGGCTACGAAACCGGCTTCTTCCATGGTGCTACGAATGGATCCATGCGTTTCGACGCGTTTGCCAGACACACAGGGTTTCAACACTACTTCGGCAGGTCAGAATATGCCAATGAGCGTCATTTTGATGGCACGTGGGGAATTTGGGATCATTGTTTCAATCCCTGGGCGGCTCAAAAAATGAGTTCACTCAAACAACCGTTCTGCTCTCTGTTGTTCACGGTTTCATCTCATCACCCCTACAAGATACCCGAAGGAATCCCGGCAAAACAAGGCAAACAAGAAATTTGCGCCTCCATTTCGTACGCGGATTATTCACTGCGCGCATTCTTTCACCAAGCCAGAAAAGAGCCCTGGTTCAACAATACCCTGTTCGTAATTGTTGCAGATCACACCCCGGCATCCAAAACCAAACTCTTCAACCAGCACACACATATGTTCCGAATCCCAATGCTGTTCTACGATCCGGGGAATCGACTCATTGTCAGTGAATCGGACAAAATTGCACAACAACTGGACATTTTCCCGACTGTTCTGGACCTTTTGAACATCGAAACCCGGTATTATTCCTACGGTCAATCGCTACTTCAAAACACTGAAAAACAGTCAATTGTCAGGATTTTTGATGTCACCTACCTCTTCATGGATAAATTTGTCCTCACTTTCTCTCAGGATAAGGCACAAAATTTGCTTAACTTTACATTAACCGGCAGTAAGCGTGATGTTTTGGAGGCTCAGAGGGCTTTCGCTCATCAAGGTGAAAAGAAGCTAAAGGCGATTTTGCAACGGTACTACCGGGACATAACAACAAACCAATTGCGCATTGAGCAGTAAACAACAGGTACGGTTTATCATCAATCCGATCTCCGGGGTGAGCAAGAAACGGAACATTCCGGGTCTTATCGAACGCTACCTTGATCTCGATCGGTTCGAGTACGCTATTGCATTTACGAAACATCGGTTTCATGCGCGCAAGCTGGCTCGCAAATTTTCAGCGGAGGGAGTTGATATCGTTGTTGCTGTGGGTGGAGATGGCTCGGTACACGAGGTAGGAACGGCGCTGATTGGTACAGAAACAAAACTTGCCATTATTCCTATCGGATCCGGAAATGGCCTGGCAAGGCACCTGAAAATTCCGTTGAACGTTAAGGAAGCTTTGCTTTGCATCAACCATGATCAGTGCATCAAAATGGATACCGTGAAAGTGAATGACAAATCTTTCCTGGGGGTAGGTGGATATGGTTTTGATGCCGTTGTTGCCAATAAATTTGACAAGGGAAAACGGCGCGGTATCCGTGGATACATCATGACCATCCTCAAGGAGTTTTTTCGGTTTAATCCACTGAATGTATCAATTGACGTGGATGGTAAGGTAAAAACACTGCCTGTTGTGCTCTGTACAGTTGCGAATGCCTCACAATTCGGGAACGGATTTACGGTATCGCCTGAATCCGATGTTACCGATGGAGAGCTTGAGCTTTGCATCCTGAAGCCGTTCTCCATTTGGTCTGCGCCAGCAATCGCATTGGATTTCTTCAGAAAGCGCAGCCACAAATCGCGTCACTCAGAAGTAATTCGATTCCGCAAAGCAACCATTCGATTGAGTGAACAAATTGCACACTACGATGGTGAGCCGATTGATGTAAAAAGTGAACTCCGCGTGAGCGTTGTTCCGAAAAGTCTGAACATTCTCGTTGGAAACCAGTAGAAATGATCCATTTCATTGAACCTTCGCTTGAGTTAGCCCTCAAGCACCTCGAACAATTATCCGCGGACACTCCTGCTAAGTGGGGAGTAATGAATGCGCAGCAAATGGTTGAGCACTTGTCTGATTTTTTCCAATTATCACGCGGAGAGGTGGACGGTGTTTCGCTGGAAATCCCGGAGGAGAACGTGCACAAAGCGCAGTCATACCTGGCTTCCGAAAGGCCAATGCCACGATTGTTCAAAGCGAACTTCTTTCCGGATGATCCCGAATTGCGCAACGACAACCTTCAGTGTGCCATTGATGAATTTTGCGAAGAATGGGTGCACTTTGAGACATTTTTTGAAGGAAACGAAGGAGTGACAACACTTCATCCAAGCTTCGGAAAACTTACTTACGAACAGTGGAAACGCGTGCTTTCCAAGCATCTCACCCATCATTTTGAACAATTCGGTATCTGATGTTTCTGCTGTTTGTAGTCCCCATAATTCCAGCCATTCTCTTAGGTCTTTTGAACCATTGGTATTGGAAAAGACAGGGTAAATCCAATGGTCAACAGCTCGTTTTGGGAATACTGTTATTCTATGGAATTTCGTTCGCAGTCATTAAATTCTTCATCGTCGGCAATTGAAAGCGGTTCACTACCATATGGAAGCCATCTTAGCAACGTTTGATCAGTTATTCAAAGGGCGATTTCTTCTTTTTTTCATTCCGGGGCTCGTTGTAGCTACCATTTATTATGGTTGGAGATGGAAAACTCAGAGCGAATTGGACATATTGAATTACGAAGGCGATCTCCCGCTCATTCAATGGTTTTCCGATGTGCTCACCTGGGTAGCTGGCGGCATCTTTACGATCCTTGACACCATTTTTGAGCAGCTTTACATTTTCATTGTAATCACCCTGTTGTCGCCGTTCAACACAACTCTTTCAGAAAAGCTTGACTTTCGCCTTTCCGGGAATCAACCTGAAACCGGATGGGCACGGCGCATCAATGAGTTCATCCGAATGATTTTCATCGCGATCATCGCTCTGTTTCTGGAACTCATCTTCATGTTGTTCTACTGGCTCCTCACCTTTCTGCCCTTCATTGGAGGAGATTACGACTCAATCATCTACTTTGTCATCAAGGCCTTCTTTTTCGGGTTTGCTTTTTACGACTTCTCATTGGAGCGCTACCAAAAGAATGTGTTTCAATCGCTTGGGTTTGCCTTTTCAAAACCATTGGGCATGCTCATAACGGGAAGCATCTTCCTGGGAATTTATCACATACCCTACGCAGGGATTTCACTTGCGCCCGTTTTGACTGTTATGATCGCTACAGTTGTGTATCTTTACTACGAAAATTACCTCCCTAAATCAACGCAAGATCAAAAGGAATGAGTACATTTTTTGATGAATTTCAGCGTGTTTCCAAAGACGATTGGAAACAAAAAATGATTGCTGATCTGAAGGGGAAAGACCCGGAATTATTGCGGGTAAACGACCCGATTGAAGAGATCCGTCTTGATGCTTATCATCACCCGGATGACAGCCAAAATCAATCCCCTCCCGGAGCATTTCCATACACTCGGGGAATTGGAACGCGCTCGAACGAATGGGTGAACCTGAAGCGAGTTTATGTGAAAGACGAAAAAACAGCGAATGAATCCAGTCTCAAGGCGCTGATGTCCGGAGCGACCGGGCTTCACTTTGTGCTTGAGAAGCCGACGGTAAACGGGAGCATTCTCTTTGACTCTATCGGGTTCGAACACATCCATACTCAGTTTACCGTGGCGAATGCCCGGCAAATAACGGAAATCAAATCAGAAATTTCTGTGGGAGCGGATCGAATTCAATTTCACCTGGACCCGATCGCAGCGGGATCATTTGATGTTCTCGATGAGATCATCCCTGACCTGAAACAAGAACAATATCGTGTTGTTTCGATCAACGGGGCAGCCGTGCACAACTGCGGAGCCAATACATGGCAGGAAATTGCATATTGCCTGTCCGCCGGCCACGATGTCCTTCATCATTTGATCCACTCCGGATTCACCGCAGATGAAGCCGCGGCATGCCTTTCATTTCGGATGGGTGTGGGCGGAAATTACCTGTTTGAGACTGCAAAAATTCGCGCGATGAGAACGCTTTGGTCGGGAATCATTCGTGCATACAAACCCGAACACAATTGTACCTACAACTGTTCGATGACAGCCGTGATCGGTCACATGAACAAATCGCTTCGTGATCCATATACCAACCTGCTCCGACAAACCACTGAAACACTGTCCGCTCTTGCAGCAGGAGTTGATTTCATTGAGGTGCTTCCGTATGATTTGTACGATCAGAATGGGCCCGGAGAACTCGCCGAACGCATGGCGATCAATATTCCGTTGATACTGCAAGAAGAATCATACTTTGCAAAGATCGTTGATCCATTGGGAGGTAGTTATTCTGTTGAAAAATTGACCGAGTTGATTTCGGAAAAGGCCTGGAACCACTTTCAGGAACTCGAAAAAGACGGCGGAATGATACGTTCAGGATTGTCACGGTTGAGAACTGATATAGCGAGTACGGTTGAGAAGCGAAAACAACGCATACAATCAGGCGAGCAGGTACTCATCGGCATCAACGCTTTCGAAAACCCGGATTCACAGACCGGATCATGGAAGAAAATCCCGGGATATTTAGGGATGAATTCCCTTTGTTTTGAATCCCTCACCGAAAACATTTCTGCATGAATCGTATGGATTTTACACAGGTTCCTTATTCAGCGCTTTCGAAAGAATCGACTTCAACGCGCGATAAGGATCAAACAGACAACTACTTTGATCATACCGACTCGAAGCAAGTGGAACACATCGGATTTGTTTCAGGAATTCCGCCGTATCTTCGCGGGCCGTACAGTTCTATGTATGTGATCCGTCCATGGACCGTAAGGCAATACGCAGGTTTTTCCACAGCGGAAGAATCGAACGCCTTCTATCGACGAAACCTCGCGGCAGGGCAAAAAGGCCTTTCCGTAGCCTTCGATCTTGCAACGCACAGAGGGTACGATTCCGATCACGAGCGCGTATTTGGAGACGTGGGCAAAGCAGGGGTTGCCATCGACTCCATTCTCGACATGAAGATTCTCTTCGATTCGATTCCGCTCAACGAAATGTCTGTCTCAATGACCATGAACGGTGCGGTGATTCCAATCATGGCCTTTTACATTGTGGCAGCAGAGGAGCAAGGCGTGAAACAATCCGAACTTTCAGGAACCATCCAAAACGATATCCTGAAGGAATTTATGGTTCGCAACACATATATCTACCCACCGTTGCCATCCATGCGCATCATCTCCGACATTTTCGCTTACACCTCGCAAAACATGCCGCGATTCAACTCGATTTCGATATCGGGTTATCACATGCATGAAGCAGGGGCTACAGCTGCAATCGAATTGGCTTATACGCTCGCAGACGGACTCGAATACCTGCGGTCTGGTGTTGCTACGGGGCTGAACATCGACGATTTTGCTCCCCGACTCAGTTTTTTCTGGGCAATCGGAATGAATCATTTCACGGAAGTTGCCAAAATGCGGGCGGGCAGAATCCTTTGGGCGAAATTGGTCAAGCAGTTCAATCCGGAAAACCCAAAGTCACTCGCACTTCGCACGCACTGTCAAACATCGGGATGGTCGCTCACAGAGCAAGACCCGTTCAATAACGTTGCACGAACTTGCATTGAAGCCACCGCAGCAGCACTCGGAGGGACGCAGTCGCTTCACACCAATGCACTCGACGAGGCCATTGCATTGCCCACTGACTTTTCGGCGCGAATTGCACGAAATACGCAGATTTACCTTCAAAAAGAAACGGGAATCACCCAATTTGTAGATCCGCTGGGAGGGAGTCATTATGTAGAGAAACTCACGGATGAACTCGTCAAAGAAGCCTGGAAACTGATTGAAGAAGTGGAAGAATTGGGCGGAATGGCTCAGGCAATTGAAACGGGAATCCCCAAAATGCGCATCGAGGAAGCAGCTGCACGAAAACAGGCACGCATTGATTCGGGAAAAGACATTATTGTGGGTGTGAACCGATACACATTTGATGGAGACACCAGCATTGACATACTTGAGGTAGACAATGACAAGGTTCGCCGCGCACAAATTGACCGTTTGAACACCTTACGTGCCGAGAGAAATCAAAACGCCGTAGAAGCAGTATTGAATGAGCTCACTGAGGCCGCTAAGAACAACACCGGAAACCTACTCGAGATCGCAATCCGCTGTGCACGGGAGCGCGCTTCACTCGGTGAAATTTCGCTCGCAATGGAGAAAGCCTTTGGCAGATACCAGGCAACCATTCGTTCCATCAACGGCGTTTATTCATCAGAATCCATGGAAGATCAAGACTTTACAAAAGCACGAAACCTGGCCGATCAATTCAGCAAACTAGAAGGGAGAAGACCGCGTATCATGATCGCAAAAATGGGACAGGATGGTCACGACCGCGGAGCAAAGGTCATCGCTACCTCCTTTGCCGACATTGGTTTCGACGTGGACATCGGCCCACTCTTTCAAACACCTCAGGAAGCTGCGAAACAAGCTGTAGAAAATGATGTTCACGTATTGGGGGTTTCTTCCCTCGCTGCCGGACACAAGGCCCTGGTTCCTGCAGTAATTGACGAATTGAAAAAGCTCGGTCGTGAAGACATCATGGTAATCGCCGGAGGAGTGATTCCTCAGAAAGATTACGATTTCCTCTACGATGCCGGTGTATTTGGCGTTTTCGGACCCGGAACCAAAATATCTTCAGCAGCACAGGAGATTCTCAGGCTCTTAATTAAGACTTATGAGAACTAGTATTCCGGAAAATTCATACATTTGATAGAACTCGGCACAGTATTTGAAACTGTTGATTATAAAAACCCAAAAAAGATGAAATACGTAATTGGATTCGTCGCGTTAATCCTGGTAAGCCTGAATGCAGCCGCGCAACCACCTGAATACAAAGATCTTCAAATCCTCTATGCTGACGGCAATTACGAAAAGCTCGTCCGCGAAGGTGAAAAGTATGCGGAGAAGGAAAAAACAAAGAAAGACGCATATCCCTACCTGTGGATGGCGAAGGGACTCTATAAGATTTCACTTTCGGGAACCGACGACGAGAAGTTCAAGAATGCTTACAAGGATGCAATCAAGTTTTTATCAAAGGGATTTAAAAACGACCTGAAGTACAACGAAGGAGCCGTTCTTGCCGATGAGCAAAAATTCATCTCTGAATTTCAAATGAGTCTTTACGAAATGGTGAATAACGATCTTTCTTCCGGAGGTTTCAAAAAAGCCAAAAGCTGGGCTCTCAAATACAATAAGATTACATCGAATCAGTTGGGTGCTCTGTATTTAATGGGAGCTTGTAAATACTTCGATGGTGATAAGCCGGGAGCGAGAGCTGATTGGCTGGAGGCTGACAAGCAACTCAAAGAGGTAGAATCCATTGCATCATGGTCGGATGCGGATAAGGCATTTCTCAAAGCGGGTGTATTGTACTCTGCAAAAGCATTGAAACAAGGGCGACAAGAAGACAAAGCAAAAGATTTGGTCGGAAAAGTTGCTCAGTGGTTTGAAGATGATCCCGACTGGCAAAACGATTACGACGACATTGTCAACGGAACCGAGTAATCGGAATGAACTATGAAAAGGCCTGTTTTAGCAGGCTTTTTTGTTTGTGCCCACACTATTCATATTCACATGCAACATCACAACGAAGAAAGACGAAAAATAGTTCGTAACCTGCTTTTGGCGGGGTTTGCGGTTCGGATAACGCTGGGGTGCAAACCCGAAAACAAAGCGGAACCCCCTCCTTTGGTGCCGCCAGCTGAGCCGACAGGCAATCTTGATGAGCAAATTGACACGATCGAAAACCTCCTGAAGAGTCAAAATGTGACCTATTTCACAAAAGACGATGAAAACTACAAAAGTCTCGCAACCTACTTCAACAAGCACATTCGAAAGAATCCTAAAGTGATTGCTTTGGTAAAGAATCAAGAGGGAATTTCAGAAGCCGTACGATACGCACGGCTTTCTGCCCTCCCCGTTTCTGTGAAAAGTGGCGGACACAGTTTTGAGTCCTTTTCTTCGAACGATGGAGGACTTGTGATCAACATGAGCCTGCTGAAAGGCATCGAATGGCTTGATGACTCGAGGGTACGCATTGAAACAGGTGTTGTACTACGTGAAATGTATGCCGAGCTCCTTCCAAAAGGACGAATTCTACCCGCAGGATCATGTGGAACCGTTGGAATTGGAGGCCTCACGCTGGGGGGAGGATACGGTTTTTTCGCCCGAAAGTATGGTCTCACGTGTGATCAGCTGGAGTCTGTGACCTTCATTGATGGCAACGGAGAGATTTACCAGAACACTCAGGACGAGTCTCTGCTTTGGGCGCTACGCGGAGGCGGGAACGGGAACTTTGGCGTCGTCAGCGCGTTCACCTTCACAACACAAAAAGCACCGGATCAATTCAACAATCATCGTTTCAAGGCTTATAATTTAGACGTTGCAAAAGCGCGACAGTTGCTCACAGTTTGGTTCGATCATACGCGAAACCTCCCCAATGACTGTTTTTCAGCCTTTGTTCTGAATGGAACGATGTTGA
>JAURNA010000020.1 GCA_030830385.1 Crocinitomicaceae bacterium
CACGGTCTGGATATTCAAAGAAAATCGGATTTGAAGGAGGGCAAATGCCACTTCAACGTCGTGTTCCTAAATTCGGATTTAAGAACATCAACCGCGTTGAGTACAAAGCAATCAACCTCGACATCATCCAATCTCTGATTGATCGTAAAAAAGTAAAAGAGATCAACCTCGAAGTGTTGCGCGAAAACGGTTTGGTTGGACGCAACGAACGGGTTAAGATTCTCGGGCGAGGCGAGTTGTCGAAGAAGATTGACGTAACGGCTCACAAGTTTTCGGCTTCTGCGAAAGTAGCAATCGAAGCACAAGGTGGGAATTGTACAGAAATCTAATTAACTTTGCCAACATTTTTTACGCATGAAAAAGCTCATAACGAATCTTAAGAATATCTGGAAGGTTGAGGAACTCAGGAAAAGGATTATCCTTACCTTGAGTTTAATTCTTGTATACCGAATCGGGTCATTCATCATCCTGCCTGGAGTAAACTACACAGCCCTTCAGGAAGCACAGGCCAGTGGTGATCAGAGTATGCTCGAAACGCTTCTTTCACTATTCTCCGGAGGAGGTTTCTCGAATGCCTCAATTATGGCGCTGGGAATCATGCCGTACATCAGTGCATCAATCATCATGCAGCTGCTCGGAATGGCCGTTCCGACAGTTCAGAAAATGCAGCAAGAAGGAGAATCCGGGCGTAAGCGAATCAATATGTACACGCGCGTGCTGACCATTATTATCTGTTCGGCTCAGGCTCCGACGTACCTGCAGTTGTGGGTGGCGGACAAAGGAGCATTGCCGGTAGATGCAGACACCTTCTGGTGGGTACAAAGCATCACAGTAATGGTGGCCGGATCTATGTTTGCCGTTTGGTTGGGCGAGCGCATCACAGACAAAGGAATCGGAAACGGTATCTCGTTGCTGATCACCGTTGGTATTCTCGCTCGTCTTCCGGAAGCATTCATGGCCGAATTCACGTTCTCGTACGAAGGAGGTAACCTGCTGAAAATCGTTCTTGAATTGTTCGCCTTTATGGTAGTCGTTCTTGGAACTGTACTCATTGTGCAGGGTGTGCGAAAAGTTCCGTTAAATACCGCTAAGCGGGTAGCAGGGGCACGCGCAGCTGAATCACAGGGAGCGCGAAGCTATCTTCCGATCAAAGTGAATGCATCCGGGGTAATGCCGATCATCTTCGCTCAAGCCATCATGACGGTACCCATCATGATTGCATCCAGCGTAGGAGGAGAAAACAACTGGTTGGCCAAAACCATGGGAGATTACTACGGTTTTGGATACAACCTGGTGTTGGCTCTGCTGATCATCATCTTCACGTATTTCTACACGGCGATTATGATCAATCCACGAAAGATTTCGGATGACCTACGACGAAGCGGGGCATTCATACCGGGCGTCAGACCCGGAGAAGAAACATCAGAGTACATCGACTCGCTTGTCTCCAGAATTACCTTCCCCGGATCGTTGTTCCTCGCGTTCATTGCCATTATTCCGGCATTTGCGAAACAGGCGGGAGTAAACGATGCATTCGCAATGTTCTTCGGAGGTACATCGCTCCTCATTATGGTAGGGGTAGTGCTGGATACGCTTCAGCAAATCGAATCCTATCTGCTCAACCGTCACATGGATGGATTGATGGAAGGAACGCGAATACGAGGACGCAGAACGCAAGGTGAATTATCAGGAATGTAAAAAAATATATGGCGAAACAAGCATCCATAGAACAAGACGGAGTAATTATCGAAGCATTATCCAATGCGATGTTCCGGGTAGAACTTGAAAACGGGCACGTGATAACCGCACACATCTCAGGAAAAATGCGGATGTACTACATCAAAATTCTTCCGGGAGATCGTGTAAAAGTGGAAATGTCGCCTTATGACCTGACGAAAGGGCGAATCACATTTAGATATAAGTAAAAGAATACAGCGAAGCTTTTGATGGCGAATGTCACGTTGAGATGGAGGTGCAGGGCACTGGAGATCAAAACCAAATCAAAAGCAGATTAAATTAAAACAAAGATGAAAGTAAGAGCATCAGTAAAAAAACGTTCTGCAGACTGCAAGATCGTGAAGCGTAAAGGAAGAGTTTACGTGATCAACAAGAAGAATCCGAAATTCAAACAACGACAAGGGTAAAATTGGATGATTGAATGAGCAACTCAAAAATTCTCATTCACAATTCATAATTAGAAAGATATGGCACGTATTGCAGGAATAGATTTACCAAAAAATAAGCGAGGTGTAATCGGATTGACTTACATCTATGGTATCGGAAGAAGTACTTCTCAGAAGATTTTGGCTACGGCTGGGGTTGACGAAAGCATTAAAGTTCAGGATTGGAACGATGATCAGCTCTCCGCGATCCGAAACGCAGTAAACGAGATCAAAGTAGAAGGAGCACTCCGCTCGGAAGTACAACTGAACATCAAACGTCTGATGGATATAGGATGTCAGCGTGGAATCCGTCATCGTGCCGGACTTCCATTGCGTGGTCAGCGTACAAAAAACAACTCGCGAACAAGAAAAGGTAGAAGAAAAACAGTTGCGAATAAAAAGAAGTAGCAATGCTACTTCTGATCCCGCGGACTGGTGGTCCGCAGCTATTCAGACTAGCATCTTAAGATCAATTGTCAATAGTCGCATTAATCACCCCCGGAATCAGGAAAGGTTAGGCAGGAAAACAAATTCCTATTCTTTCGAAAGCAACAAACACTGAATAAAATGGCAAAGTCAAATCAAAAGAAAAAGAAAAACGTCAAAGTAGATGCAGTTGGACAGGCGCACATTCAAGCGACTTTCAACAACTTAATCATATCATTGACGAATAACGCAGGACAGGTGATCTCATGGTCGTCTGCTGGAAAAATGGGCTTCAAAGGTTCGAAAAAGAACACTCCATACGCTGCACAGGTAGCAGCTGAGGATGCAGCGAAAGAAGCACACGATTTCGGTCTGCGTAAAGTGAAAGTATTCGTTAAAGGACCAGGTGCTGGTCGCGAGTCAGCGATTCGTTCTCTGCACAACACAGGAATCGAAGTAACGGAGATCGTTGACATCACGCCGATGCCGCACAACGGTTGCCGTCCTCCAAAACGACGAAGAGTATAATCAGACGCTAGACTTAAGGACGTAAGATACAAGTCTTGGGTCCAAAAGTGACGCGGTCTGATATCGTAAATCGCATAATTAAATAACAAAAGGGAACACAGATTATCGAAGGACAAGCCTTAATTCATAATCTCCCTGAATACAAAGTAAAATGGCAAGATACACAGGCCCTAAATCAAAAATCGCTCGTCGTTTCCGTGATCCCATCTTCGGGCCGGACAAATCCTTGGATAGAAGACAGTATGGTCCCGGACAACACGGACCCAACAAGCGTCGTGGTAAACAATCAGAGTACGCGATCCAGCTTGGAGAAAAGCAAAAAGCAAAGTACACATACGGAATTTTGGAGCGTCAGTTCTCCAACATGTTCGATCGTGCATCCCGAATGAAAGGGATTACGGGTGAGAACTTGTTACAATTGTGCGAAGCTCGTTTGGACAACACGGTGTTCCGTCTTGGAATTGCACCGACACGTCGCGCAGCTCGTCAGTTGGTATCACACCGTCACATCACTGTAAACGCAGAAGTGGTAAACATCCCTTCTTACTCAACACGGGTGGGTGATGTAATCGGAGTGCGTGAGAAGTCAAAGTCGTTGGAAGCCGTTTCTGAGTCATTGGCATCAAACTCGAAAACATTCGACTGGTTGGAGTGGAACCCATCTCAAATGGAAGGTAAAGTAGTAGCTGTACCCAACCGTGAGATGATCCCCGAAAACATCAAGGAGCAGCTCATCGTCGAATTGTATTCTAAGTAAACCGATGCGCAGGCATCAAGAAAGGAACCCTGAGGCTATTTTGGGGTTCACACATACATTGTAAAATTAACCATTGGTTTCGGACCAAAGGGTTTGATCGAATCTCTTCACGCTTTCAAACCGCGCAACCCGGAAACAATTAAAACGAAGAATAAACATGGCAATTTTAGATTTTCAGAAGCCGGACAAAGTAATCATGATCCAGTCCGACGAGCACCAGGGACAATTCGAATTCCGTCCGCTCGAGCCAGGATATGGAATCACAGTTGGTAACTCTTTGCGTCGTATCTTGCTCTCCTCGTTGGAAGGATTTGCGATTTCCTCTGTTCGTGTAGAAGGAGTAGATCACGAATTTTCTACCATCAAAGGAGTCGTAGAAGACGTTACTGAGATCGTGTTGAATTTCAAACAGGTTCGTTTCAAGCAGCAGATTGAGGGAACAGACAGCGAAACGGTCATTGTTTCGATTTCAGGTCAGGATACGTTGACAGCGGGAGATATCGGTAAATTCACATCTGCATTCCAGGTATTGAACCCGGAATTGGTGATTTGTAACATGGAATCATCGGTTAAAATCGAGATGGAGCTTACAATCACAAAAGGGCGTGGATACCACCCGGCAGAAGAGAACAAAGACGGAAGCGCTCCATTTGGAACGATTTTCATCGACTCGATCTTCACACCAATCAAAAACGTAAAGTACGCGATTGAAAACTATCGTGTAGAGCAAAAAACGGATTACGAGAAATTGGTTTTCGACATCACAACGGATGGTTCTATCCACCCGAAAGATGCATTGAAAGAAGCAGCGAAAATTTTGATTCACCACTTCATGCTCTTCTCTGATGAGCGCATCACACTGGACAGCGAGGTAAAAGCAGAAACGGAAGAATTCGATGAAACGTCATTGCACATGCGTCAGTTGTTGAAAACAAAGCTCGTAGACATGGATCTTTCCGTTCGTGCTTTGAACTGCTTGAAAGCAGCAGACGTAGAAACGCTTGGAGACCTCGTTTCGTACAACAAAAACGACCTCTTGAAATTCCGGAATTTCGGCAAGAAGTCGCTTACTGAGTTGGAAGACCTCGTAGACAACAAAGGGCTTTCCTTCGGAATGAACGTTTCCAAATATAAGTTAGACAAAGACTAGTATCGCACGAAACAAAAAATGGCGTAATAGGTGGCTGAGCTGTAGCGATACTAAACACACACGACTCAGTTAACCGTTACTTACGAAATTGAACGAAAATGAGACACGGTAAAAAATTCAATCATCTCAGTAGAAAGTC
>JAURNA010000139.1 GCA_030830385.1 Crocinitomicaceae bacterium
CGGCAGGGGCTGGTCCATGGCGGATATTGCTCCAAAAATCGGCCTGCGAAACGACAAGGTAGTAAAAGCCCAAAAGTATCGTTGCCTGCAAAAGGTAAAAAAGACGGTGGGCACCAAGAACATTACCGATTACTCACATTAATCGAATCATCATGACTCAGAACAACACAAAAATTATCGATCAGTACTTGCGCAACGAGCTCAGTAATTCAGACAAAGCTCAATTCGAGCTTTGCATGAACGAGCAACCAGAGCTGCAGCAAGAAGTGAAACTCCACCGGGATATTTACGAGGCAAGTATACGATCTGCTCTTCGCGCAGATGTAAAAAACGCTGCCCGACAATACCATATCAGGCAAATTATCAAATGGGGGGCTATTGGACTCAATTCAATTGCAGCAATCATTGCCGTATCATTATTCATCGCCTTTTCCTCACCACAAGCCTCCCTATCTTCTCATGAGCAAGCAGTTCCCGTTCCTGCAACCCTCATCGACTCACTGAACACGTACATTGAAATCGACAACCTCGCCGTTCAATACTTCACCATTCCTGAAAAAGGAGATGCGTTTTTCTCTGAACAAGGTGTGTTGATCAGCATACCTCAAAATGCTTTTTTATTGAATGGCAAGCCGCACAAGGGAGAAACCATCTTCCAGTTCCAGGAAGCCATGGAAGCCGCAGACATTGTAAAAGCGGGTCTCAACACCATGCACGGCAACAAACAACTGGAAACCCAGGGAATGTTTTCTTTCAAAGCGTTTACAACGGATGGAAAAGTGCTCGCCGTCAACCAGGAAGTTGGTGTGTATCTGCAGGTACCCGTTGATCAGTACAAAGAAGGAATGATGATTTTCGACGGTATTGAGACCAACAACGGCATTGATTGGCAAAACCCGAAACCACTGGAAAAAATCCCGGTTTGTGTGGATATGAGCGAACTCAACTTCTATCCTGCGGGATACGAAGACCGTCTGGACGAACTAAAATGGAATCCATCCAGGGCTTCCAGAGATAGCCTGTATTTGAGTCTGGAGGATTATTGCGACCCTTCGGTTACCAATCTTTCACCGCAGACGAACCCAGCTCAGGCGTCACCCATTGCTCAATCGGGTTCAAACTCGTTCAATAGAGGATCCAATACATCTCCTTCCTTTCCTGGTGGGTTCCGGGCAATGCACGAATTCATAAAAGCAAATCTGCAATACCCACAAAAAGCCATCAAAGACGGAATTTCGGGAACTGTGTTTCTCCGTTTGATCATTCTTTCGGATGGAACAATATTCGATGAGCAGATTGTTGTGAATGCTTCGGACCGCATCCTCGACAAAGAAGCCATTCGCATTGTTCGTCAGATGCCAAAGTGGACACCGGCTCGTGATTCCCGGGGAAAACCGATCAACTCAACGGTAACCATTCCCATTCGCTTCTCCCTCGAAGAAGTTAGCATGCGCTTTCCGGCGAGTCCGCTATTCAATATGGGGTTGGCAATAACAGCGATGCCGCAAGATCTTGGGTATGTAATGAGCAACAGCTCCGAGTCTGATTCTGCAGATCAAAATGACTCTCGTTGTTTCGATCGTATCCTTCCTTCAACAGTGCTTGGTTTCTGGAGCGACCGTTTCAATAAAACCAACCTTGCAACACGTGAATTCGAGCGTAGAATGGCCGCCATTCACAAGGCTTGCAACCATTCCGTTCTGGAAATGTACGTGCGCGGAATCAATCAACCTATGGCGGAAATCGATCGCAAGGTGGCGAGTATGGGATACGCTGAATTCAATGCGTTTGCCGCTGAGCAAGTCGGAAAGGTTGATGTGTTCAACTCGCACTACGAGCGACTTCAGAAATTGTACGACAAAAAAACGAACAAGTTGGTGACGTATGCAAAAGCCCGTTCAAACTGGCAACAATCACTGGATCAATCCTGGGATTCGTACCTGTCTGAAATTCGTGCTAAGGCTCGCGAAAGACACGATATCTACACGAAGATTTCTGAATCGCAGGAATCGACGAAAATTGCTAACAACGCGCTCAAGGATATGAATCGCGCGGACTGGAGACAAGGCCCCAGCCGAGTGGCCAATTTCGGGAATCAACGTCCGTACAACAACGCGATGGCATTGCGGCAGGTTCGACAATCTGTTGGATTCACACGACGCGTCATCGGTCCGTGTAACATTGATCAACTGATGCCGATCATCATGATGCAAGTGATGACCCGGGAAAATGTCGAAATCGAAAACGCCGGAAATATTGCGAAAATCGAATTCAACGATTTCTCCTTCGAAGTTGAATCCGGTGACAAATACATTGATGTCTATGCGTACATGTTTCCGGATGACATCAAGACGTATCGAAAGATTGACATGGAGGAAGGCAAGTTCGAATACAGGCTTAATAGCAAATTGAACTATCAGTTTGCCTTCATCGGAATCACAGAAAAAGGATATTCATATGCTGAGATCTGTGACGTTAACGGCGGTAAACAAGGCGACATCGAACTTCATGAGATTCAGGAAAATCAGTTGAACACCCGGCTTACGAGACTCAATCGGAATCGAGACTGGCGTTCACGTTCGTTTACAGAAGAACTGAAGTGGATTACTGCTGAGCGAAAGCAATACAACGTGCAGAAACAACGTCGTGCTGAGGCAGCGTTTCGTGCAGATATTGCAAAGATCATCTTCCCGTGTATGGTACAAGATGGTGCAGATTCGAATGTTCAGGACGAAGGAGAGGAAAGGGCGAATACACGCATTACGGAGTCCCGAAATACCCCTGAAGATAAAATGATTACGATCTACCCGGATGATCCAACCAAACAACAATTCTTCCAGCTTCAGGATTTTCGGAATTCGGATGACAGAGGCTATCGTTTCAACGTGTATGACAATAACGGGAAAGTCGTTTACAGTACCTCTGATCCTACGTTTTTGTGGAAAGGAACAAACAACAGAGGCGAGAAATGTACCTCGGGCGTCTACTCCTTCACCTGTACTTACAAGGTACCCGAATCACCCGAAATCAATACAATTGAGGGTTCCATTCGAATCGTTCGATCTGATGACCTGCCAATCGGCGGCATTTAGCGCTGCCCTGACTCAAAGTATCGCCACAACGAATCATCAGGAGCGGGAGCCGTAATGGTTACCCGCTCTTTTGTTGTCGGATGATCAAAGCTCAGCGTTCTGGCGTGAAGACCTATCGAACCGTCGGGGTTTGAGCGTTTAGCGCCGTATTTCAAATCTCCCTTGATGATGCACCCTATAGCCGCCAGCTGACAACGAATCTGGTGATGCCTTCCCGTCTCAAGTTTCACCTCGAGTAAATGATAGCGGTCGGAGGATGCCAGCCATTTGTAATTCAGAACTGCTTGTTTCGCACCGTGTTTTCCCTCTTGCGTAACGAATGATTTATTTTTGTCCGGATTCTTCGCCAAAAAATGCTCCAGCCTCCCCTCCTTTCGCTCAGGAACCTGTTCTACGATAGCCCAATACGTCTTTTCCGGTATTCCCTTTCTGAATTGCTCGTTCAATCGACTCAATCCTTTGCTCGTTCTTGCAAAGACCAAAGCTCCGCTCGTAGGCCGATCCAACCGATGCACGACACCACAAAACACATTTCCCGGCTTATTGAATTTCTCTTTGAGGTAGTTTTTGATCTTTTCAGACAGTGGTTCATCGCCCGTCTTATCTCCCTGAACGATATCACCTGCACGTTTGTTGACGATGATGGTATGGTTGTCGATGTGAAGAACATCGACCGGATTTTCGAACCTATGGATTTTCGGATGATCAGTCATGTTAATTTCGGGATAATACCGTCCTGATTTTCAGTGTCATTTTCACCCAAACCTTGAGTTCTTTTGATGCTTTCTGCAATGCAACTGACTCAATGAAGTTCAATGCATTCACAACCATACGCCGAGTCTCCGGTTCGAAAGCCGAGTCCGGGGAAATTTCAACAAAACTATTGAATTCTTTCCCGGATGATCTGGACGTTCCTTCCGGAATATTCAATGGAATGAATACACACGAACGCCTCATCTGTCACCCTAATACGATTCCTCTTCGTTCGGGAAATCACTGCTCCGTACATCTTCAATATAGCGGTGGAACGACCCGAGCATTTCTTGATAGAGATTGTGGTATTTACGAAGGAATCGCGGGTTGAATTCGTTGTTAATACCGAGCATATCATGAACGACAAGTACTTGACCATCCACGCCACCACCCGCACCGATCCCGATGACAGGAATGGTTACCGCTTTGGCAACCTGAGTTGCCAATTCAGCCGGAATTTTCTCCAGTACAATGGCAAAACAACCTGCATCTTCCAGGGCTTTCGCATCGTCAATCAAACGAGCGGCTTCTTCCTCTTCACGCGCCCGCACCACATAGGTTCCGAACTTGTAAATGGACTGAGGAGTGAGTCCAAGGTGTCCCATGACCGGTATTCCCGCAGTGAGAATCCGCGTTATCGATTCGAGAATTTCCTGTCCACCTTCCATTTTCACAGAGTGAGCCCCGGATTCTTTCATGATACGAATC
>JAURNA010000140.1 GCA_030830385.1 Crocinitomicaceae bacterium
CTTCATGGATTCCATCTACATTGGACGACTGGACGACCGTTCACATGACCAATATTACATCGACGTACTACGTAGAGAACTTCTTGTACAAGTTTGAATTTGAGAGCGATGGCGGAAACAATATATGGCTCGACAACATTAACATCTACAAAGGACCACCATCCGAAGAATTGGTAGGCATTGAGACCTTAAACGACGACATCAATGGATACAATCTTTATCCGAACCCTGCAAGCGACCAATTGAATGTTCGTTTCGACGTTGCAAACGGAGGAACAGCGACGGTTTCGATTGTTGACATCACAGGTAAAGCAGTGGGAACACATAGGATACAGGCGGCAGCCGGTTCCAACATAGCGGTAATCGATACAGAGAAATACGCATCAGGAGTATATTTTGTGAACCTAACGATGGGAGGGGTTACCCGCATTGAACAACTGGTAATTGAATAAAAAATTGAATACAATTCATGAGAAAAGGCGCCTTTAGGTGCCTTTTTTCGTTTAACGAGATCAAAAAAATGCTAGTTTAGAGTCAATTGTAATCACTATGGATGGATATGTAGTTATCGAGGTTGTTATTTCGCTTTGCTTTGTCTTTCTGACGTACAGCCTCTTAACATCAATACTTGTTGAAATTGCAGACACCTTGGTCAACCTTCGCGGTCGAAATTTGCGTCGTGCAATCCGGCGAATGCTTCAGGACGAACACAAAAAGAGATGGAAAAACTGGTGGAGGAGCCGGAAGTACGAAAAACCATTGGTGAAGCAATTTTTTAATCAACCCAATGTGAAATACCTGGCCAAAAACTGGATTTACCAAACACCATCCAACATCCCCTCCGATACGTTCTCAAAAACGATAATCGATTTATTGACTCAACGAGAGGGAGTGGTAGATATGGCAAAGATTGAACAGATGATCGGTTACTACGATAGCTTCGATCAGCGAAATGCCATCACAGATTCCGATTGGAACTCCTTCGAAACGGAATTTGGGAATACCGATGACAAAGCAGGCCATATCGAAGATTGGCTCAAGCGATTTGAGCAAGCCGAACGATCTCCTCAGGTAGAAGCAACGAACAAGGAGATTGCCGAAATGCTTCGAAATGTTCGAAGCAAGGAAACGCCCGATCAGCAATTCGAAGCACTCAAAAACTGGAAGACCACATTGCACCCGAAATGGGAGATTGATACCGAAACCCAATACCAACTGTGCCTTATATATCGTGATTCGGGGAGGAATTTGACAACCTTCAAACAGCTCCTCGAAGGCTGGTTCGACGACATGATGAACCACGCGAGAGACTGGTACAAAAAATGGACAGCAAGAATCGCGTTCTTTTTGGGCCTGATCATTGCGGTTACATTCAACCTCGATTCCATGCACATGGGGAAACTGATTCTCAGGAACGATGGAGAGGTTGCACGTGCATTGGCTGATGACATTAGGACGCATGCCGATACTTTAGGAATCAACAATCGATCCGAACCGATCGCAAACGAAGTATCGGAAGCCAATACAACTTCAAATGAGCAATTGGAAGAATACAACAAAGTGCTCGAAAAATATTCGCTCATTCCCAATTCGTATCAAAATTTTGACGATTCACCCTGGTTGACGATACTGGGCTGGATACTTACGGCAATTGCCGTCTCATTTGGAGCACCGTTCTGGTTCGATTTACTCAATAAATTCATGCGATTCAGAGCTGCCGCTGGCACAAGTCCAACCAGGAAAAAGGAAGAAAGCCGCGAGGGTTCCACGTCGGATAAAAATGCATTCAGACGACACACCGAAGGTTAGCTATGTATAAAGGAGTCATAAATACCGACAGCCTGAACGTCCGCAAGGACGGTCCATGGAAAAAAGGTCCAATTCTGGGAGTTCTGGACTTTGGAGATGAAGTTGAAATTGAATTTGCCACTTTTGGAGAAACAGTACAGGGTGACAACAAATGGTACTGCCTTACAGATGGCTCGTTTATCTGGAGCGGTTATGTAGATGCCGATTCAGGTGCCATTCCGCGGAGAGAATACGTGGCTCATAAGAAATACGTCATTTTTACAGCCGATGATTACGGAGTGGTCGATTCCATCAATAAAGGAATCGAAAATGCCGTGTCGAGTGGGTTGTTGAATTCAGTGACCTGTCTGACGAACTACGGAACCAACGGGTTGAAGTCACTGGCGAATATTCGTACCTTACAGCGCTGTGCCGTAACGGAAATTCCTCTGGAATTGGGAGTACACCTCACCATTTCATCCGGGAGTCCGCTGATTGGACGGAATGATGCACATTATTTGTGCAGACCCACACGGAAGAAACCGAAACACTACCCTGAATCTGATTTTTACGATTACACGAAAGTAAGAGGGGCGTTTCGTAAAGCATACCTAAAGGGAAAACGAGCCGAATTTCTGGAACAATTGTACAATGAGTTAAAGGCTCAAATCGAGGTATTTACAAATCCAAAAGACGGGGGAGCTCCCATTCCGGTTGCACACTTGACAAGTCATCACAATTCACTCCTGTATGAAACAGAGTTTTTCGAAGTGATGCTCCGTCTTTCCAACGAGTTCAGGCAAAACGATAGACCGGTTCCCATCCGCAGCCTGGAAAACCTTCCGGGTTGGAAAGACTGGGGATTTCTCCGATTTAAAGGAAAGGTTCCGTTTCCATCCGGCCGGATTCATCGACTGAAACAAGAACTGAATTCAGGAACCAATAAAGCCATAGAGACTCCAAGTCTCCTGCACTCTGACCATTATGGACCTCCTCCTTTTGTGGAGAAACGATCGGAGAGTATCAACTCGCTCAAAAACAAAAAACTGGACAAAGCTGAAGGAATACTAAACGATCTGGAAAAGAGAAATGCGAAAAGCATGGAGTTCCTGCTTCACCTTCGGGATGGAAAAATTCTTACCCATGAACAGTATGAAGAATTGGAGTCAAGACCGAAAGGATATGCCGGAATCAACCCGTTGGCCTTCGACGCCAGAAAAGCTGAGTACCTGTCTTTTATGGAACGATTTCATCAGGCAAAACACAACCTGAACAAAGACGAAATCGAAATTCGGGAGGGAAAAATGTATCTGGGCTCCTGGAAAAACCTGTAACAATGAATAGAAAATACTGGATCGCCCTGGCTGTGCTATTGAGCTGCGCGAAGTCCCATTCTCAGCTTTTCATCCAACCCGATCAAGTCAGGCAAAATCTGCAAAACCAGCGAACTTCACTGCTACAAGATCGAAAAGTACTGCTTGGATTCAACCTCGGTACGGCATTCACCCTTGGAAAAAACAACCTGTCGGAACTTCGCTTCAACTTTTCGTTGAGCGCATCAAGAGCTTTTGGCCATCCGTCCTGGGAGTATGCACATGTGATGGGGTCGTATCAATTACAAATCGAATGTTTCCGGGGAGGTGTGGGATCTTCCTTGCTCGGAGGCAATCGCAGTCAATTCGTTTGGGATCTTCGGAACGTGTTTCAGCTGAACGGAGGTGATGTCACCAACAATCCGGTAAAAGGAAGACCCTTGAACAAATTAATCGGCACGAGTGAATCTCCTTTAAAAGATCCATACGACTACTCGATTGGATTGGGCACAATGTTTATCAATGGATTGAATCACAACCGAAATCAGCAGGTCGGATTCATCTCCGTGGGTGTTTTGGAAGGAAGTCTGTGCTACTTGAACGACGGTCCGTTTTTTCACACAATTGGCCTTGGGGATGGCTACGACAGATGGTGGACCGGTGCCGGTTATCTCGGGTTCTATTTTCAAAACGACAGAGGGTTGATTACGGACATTGCTTTGCAATACCAACGCTATACAGGTTGGCAGCCCAATCTCTACGAAATGACGAACTCTCTGGGAATCGACTACCTGTCGTACCGTGATAAAAAAGAACAGTTTTTTAACCAGGGAGCCTGGATCTGGACCACAGGATTTCGCAACATGGTTCGAATGGATGTGAAAATCTACGAGCCCAAGAAAACCGATATTCAGAACCTCCTTCACATCGGAAACAGCTATACCTTTCATCCGAATATACTGAAGAGGCGAACGACGATTGGTGGTGGACTTATGTTGAACGGCTTTACGCCCATAAATGAATAGAGATGAGGTTATTTGTATTATTGTTTCTGGTTGCCGTGTCCCTGAGCTCGTGCTACTCGTGGAAACGTGGGTTTGTTGAGGGAACCGGTACTCCCGAGGTAGGAAAAGGAGAGGAAAAAATGGAAATTGACATTGCCCCTCAGGATTTCTTTTACTTCCGACAGGAGGAATACATGGAGCACCTGAATTATACGGTCTCGGAAGGAGATTCCTACACCAATGAAGCAGCAGCACGATTGTATCGAAGTATCCCCGTAGACTCTACAAAGCCCCTCGCACGTGTGATGGAGGAGAAATATATGTATCTCGACAACTTCTCGGATTCACGAGAGAATGGCCAATTGGTCTACTTCCGAACAGCAATGTATTGGGGAGACATAAAGGATGAAGCGTCGAAAAACAGAGAGCGCCCCGGAAAGTTGAGAGATCATTACACGAGCCCTACATTGATTGAATTAACAACAACAAAAGATGTTCAAGTAGGGTATTGGTACCGCGATACAGGCAATATTGTTCACCTAATGATGAACAATGGAAGCGAAAAATTTCACGTGGTTGCCCGGGAAGAGAATCTCCGGCTCACCTTTTTGAAAATGTCACACCCGAATCGCGATCAAAACGCACGGGAGACAAATTCCGAACTGCTCATGTCGTGTGAAAATGTCATGAATGTTCAGGACAAAGATGGTCTCGTCTACTATCGCAACATGAAAGCGGATTCCAGCGAAGAACGTACAATTAGCTTTTACACCAAAATGAAAACCTACAATGTGGATCAAATTGTTTTGGTAACGAAGCCATCGAAGCGACGGAATTTATGGAAGGGAAGGTGTTACCTGCATACGAAAGAGGGAGTTTGGGCACATCCAAATTCAAAAAGGTTCAAGTATGAGACTCGTTTGATTTCCGAACGGGACTTCAAATTCTTCAAGAAGTACAAAGCAATTTTACACCGGAAAAAGAACGGGAAAAAACCCAAACCGCAAGGATAGAATCAGATGGTTTTGAGCAGTGTGATCAGTTCTTGAATGGAGCTCTTCTTTAAGGTATGATTGACCGTGATTTCCGATGACATCAGCGCTTGTTCAGTCGTGCTTCCCCAGGCAATTGTAATTGCCCCGCTTGGCACCTGATTTTCGATGAGAAAACCCTCAACATTTGACGGGCTGGTGAACACATAAATATCACAGGGTTCAATGATGCGCCCGGCGAGCTCTGTTTCATAAACAACGACTTCTTTTTTTTGATGCTCAGGAAGTGGAGTTGAATAGCTTTTCTTTGATCGGGAGGACAACGGAAAAGTAACATGTCTGCTCCCTACCCACTGCGAAAACTCATCAACGTTGGATGTAACATCACCGCTGTGCGAACCGACAAAGTCCGGCGCTGTTCCCATTTCAGTTAAAATTTGGGCTGTCTTCCGGCCTACGCATGCAAACGAGGTGGCATTTGATAAATCGAAGCCATTGGAGAAGAATATTACTGATCGCGGACTTGAAAAGAAAACGACGTCTGGTATCACTTCAAGCTCAAACGCTACGGGCTTGTAACGCAGAAAGGAATGACCCAAAAAAAATATGTCAGGATGGGCATCCCGAAGCGAATCGAATTGCCGGGCTTCTTTTGATATGAAAACAGATCGGGTCAAACCATCGACTGGATGTCCTCTACAACGCGAGATACCATATTATCCATGTCGGTTACGGAATAGCGTAGGTAGTTGCAAGCAGAATTACTATCCGGGGCATGCGCAACGTGCAGTTCCATGTTCTCGTTGCAGTATGCACCAAGCGGCAATTGACATCCACCGTTGAGTTGGTTGAGAATGCCACGTTCCAGTGCAATGCGCTGCTGTACACGAGAATCGTTGAGATTTCTCAGAATTTCAGCGAGTTCATTGTCCCCCTCCCTGATTTGGAGGGCGAGAACGCCTTGTGCAGGAGCCGGAACAAATTCAGTTGGGTCGAGAACGATCTCAAGGAATTCAGACAAATCCAATTTCAAGCGATCAACACCGGCCTTGGCAAGAAGAATGGCATGGTATTTACCGTCGCGTAATTTCTGGATTCTGGTCGGAACGTTACCGCGCAGGTCGTTGATTTCTACATCCGGTCGATGGTGTCTCATCTGCACCTTTCTTCGGGCAGAAGAAGTTCCGATAACAGCACCTTCAGGAAGAGAAAGTGGTCGGGTTTGGTCAGCTGCATCAGATCTGACCAGTAAAATATCCGAAGGATTCGCCCGCTCCGAAACAGCTGCAATCACAAGGCCTTCAGGTGGGGTTGTTTCAAGGTCTTTGTGTGAATGTACGGCCAGATCAACGTCTTTTTTGAGAAGTGCATCTTCAATTTCCTTCGTGAAAAATCCCTTTCCTTCCAACTTGTCAAACGAAAGATGCTGGATGGCGTCACCCTGCGTTTTGATGACCTTAATTTCGACGGATTGTCCAAGTTTTTCAAGTCGATCCTTTACATGGTTTGCCTGCCAGAGTGCCAGTTCACTTCCACGCGACCCGATGATGATGGGTTTCATTTACGTTGATTTTTGAGAAGGATTTCCTTTGCCATAAGCATCGGCATGCTCATGTATTTTTTCTCCATATAGTGCAGAACATCCTCAAGAACAGTTCGCGCGTCGTCGTCCAGTTCGTCGATCTGTTGACGGAATATATTGTTCATGGCGTTGTGCTTAATTTCTTTCACCTTGTTGGGGACATCGCGCATGGCGATTTCAACGTTTCGTTCATCGTAAATTCGGATGAACGTTTCTACCGCTTCGCTTAGGATTGAGTGAACGTTCTGAAGCTCTCTTGATCGCGCTTGAAGGTTTTCCCGGGAAATTTTCTGCAGTGTTTCTACCGAGATATGATGAACGTTGTGCGTTTCTTTGATTTCGGGAGAAAGATCCTGGGGAATGGCGATATCAATGACAATTTTCCGACCTGTTTCGCCCTGAAGCAATTGCTCGTAGATCACTGGAGTGAGGATGTGTCGCTCCGCCCCTGTACAGGTAATGATGATATCAAATCCTTCATGAAACGTTTCGAGATCCGACAACTCATGCCCTTGTCCACCCAGATCATTCGCAAGTGCTTCTGCCTTCGCAAGCGTTCGGTTGAATACATGAAATTTCGTAAAGCCGTGCTTGCTCAGAAAACGACTCATGTTCGTGTTGGTCACTCCGGCACCCACAATCAAAATGCGTGAATCCAGTGATACGTTCAGATTGCGCAATTGGTGGTAAGCGAGAGAGACTACAGAGACAGGATGACGGGCGATATTGGTTTCGGTATATACGCGCTTGGCCGTTTCGATTGTATGCCGAATGGCAATTCGAATGGAGTCGCCTGTAATGCCCATTTCCCGGCAGGCTTCAAATGCAGTTCGAACCTGTGTAATGATTTCTCGTTCTCCAACAACCATTGATTTTACCGACGATGCAACCGAAAGCAAGTGTTCAATCGCTGCAATCCCCGAGTACACCTCCGCGTGTTCCCTGAGTCGTTGCCTTTGATCCTGAGAAATATCCGAAAATTGCCCGAGTAATTTCCCCACAAAAGCGTCATCGATGTCATTGTGTGTGCACAGGGTAAATTCAATGCGATTGCACGTGCTGAGATACATCATCTCGTTTAGCCCGATAGAATCTTTGAATTGAGGAAGCGCAACGGGCTGGTTTTCAGGAGCTATATGAAGTTGCCCAATTTCCGCCACCGACAGGTGCTGGTGGGTAAAGGCGATAATATGAATGTCGTCAAGTTTACTCACAAATCTATCTTATGGCAAAGATGCTAACCACAGCAGGAAATAGTGTCATTCTATTGTCATAAAAACGAATTTAGAATAATTCTAAATTAACACGTGCAAATCGTATGCCAATCAACGAATTCGGTATATTTAGCACAATAAACGCAGGATGAAGTCCATTGTATTTGAATCGGCACAAAATGTAAAAGTGGAGTACGAATTGGCCTCTGCGGGCCAGCGTGTGGCTGCATTTATGCTGGATTTTGTCGTTTTTGTGGTGTATTTCATCATTATGAACGCTGCTTTGGGCCTTTCGGGCGTCTGGTTCAATCCTGAGAACATCGGTTGGATGATGTTCATTCAGCTCCTGCTCGTGAAACTTCCCTTCATCTTTTACAATCCCGTGATCGAATACCTCACGCATGGTCAGAGCCTGGGTAAATACGCAGTCGGAATTCGTGTGGTAACGGTTTCGGGAGAACGTCCGGGACTGAGAGAGGTGTTTACGCGTTGGATATTCAAGGGTGATTTCATCTGGATTAGCGCTGATCTGTTGGTTTTGTTTTGGTTTTGCATCGGTCTGCTTGGGGTGGTATACGTAGGAACATCCGACCGCTCTCAGCGAATGGGAGATGTGATGGCGAATACAGTCGTGATCAAGAATCGATCGTCGATTCGTTATTCATTGCGCGATGTACTTTCGATCAAGAGCCAGGAGAATTACAAACCGGTATATCCGAATGCGATTCGATTCACAGATGAAGACATGCTGTTGATCAAGAACACAATCCAACGCGTGAAGGCGAATCCCAATCCGGAAACAAAGAAATTTGCCATTGAACTTGCCAACAAAGCTGCCAACCTCATGGGTTTGGAGGAAACCCCTAAAAAACGACTTCACTTCCTGCAGACATTGCTTCAGGATTATGTGGTTCTGACCCGATAATCATGGCGAAACTAATTCTTGTTCCCACTCCGATTGGCAACCTGGAAGATATCACGTTGCGGGCAATCCGCATTTTGAAAGAAGCCGATTGCATCTATGCTGAAGACACACGCGTTACCAGAAAATTGTTAAATCACCTCGAAATTGATCAACAGATTTTTCCGTTTCACGCGCACAACGAGCACAAGGTGTTGCAACAGGTAGTGGAACGAATTTCAGGCATGAATCAAGCCGTTCTGGTCTCCGATGCGGGAACACCCGCGATTTCGGATCCTGGATTTTTGCTGGTGCGCGAGTGCATCCGTGAAGGGATTGAGGTGGAATGCCTGCCCGGACCGGCTGCGCTGATCCCGGGGTTGGTTGCGAGCGGTTTCCCGTGCGACCGTTTTGTATTTGAAGGATTTTTACCGCATAAAAAGGGTCGACAAACACGCTTAAAAGCATTGATTGAGGAAGAACGTACGATTGTGTTGTACGAATCGCCCCATCGACTGATCAGGTGTCTCGCACAAATCGAAGAATTCCTGGGTTCGGACCGACAGGTGGCCGTAGCACGGGAATTGAGTAAAGTGCACGAAGAATTTGTGAGGGGAACGGCCACAGAAGTAAAAACTCATTTTGAAAAACATCCTCCGAAGGGTGAAATCGTCCTGTTGATCGAAGGAAAGAAATAATATGGAGTCAGAAGCATTTTTCCTGTGCAAAGTCGGTTCTCCTCAAGAGGCATTTGAACTGCGTTCTTTGGAGTTGAACGCGCCGGTTGCCAATGAAGTGATGGTGAAAACCGAGGCATTTGGCTTGAATTATGCTGACGTGATGGCTGTGAAAGGCTTGTACCGGGGAGCTCCTCCGTTTCCCTGCGTGATTGGTTATGAAGTGATCGGCGAAATCGTTGCGGTCGGACCCGATTCGAACCCGTCGTTGATGGGAAAACGAGTCCTTGCTTTTTGTCGATTCGGCGGATATGCGAAACACGTCATCACCCTCGATTATGCAGTTATTCCCGTGGAAGATCAACCCGCTGTTGACTTGCTGGCATTGTGTACGCAAGGTGTAACGGCCTATTACATGGCGTCCTATTTAGCCCCCGTACACCCGGGGGATAGAGTGTTGGTGCACGCCGCCGCCGGTGGAGTGGGAAGTCTGTTGGTACAACTTTCGAAGTTGCAAGGTGCTTCTGTCGTTGCGAAAGTCGGAGGCGAAGAGAAGAAGAAATGGGTAAAATCCATCGGGGCCGATCACGTGATCAACTACAGGGAAGAAGATTATCAGCAAGCATTGATGTCTTGGCTGGGTGAAGATTCTCTGGACGTGAGCTTTAACCCCGTGGGTGGTTCAACATACAAAAAA
>JAURNA010000141.1 GCA_030830385.1 Crocinitomicaceae bacterium
CAAAAAAGAAGTTCAGGCAAGAGCCAGGAAACTGAGTAACTGAATTCCTAGTATCTTAGTGAAAAATTGATCAATGGAACTTAGAATTTCTCACGAAAATGGAGTGTGTACGCTCACGCTCAATCGCCCGGATGTTTTCAATTCATTCAATCGGTCAATGGGAAAGGCATTGCAAAACGCATTGGATGAATGCGAAAAGGACAACTCGGTACGCGCAATAGTGATTTCGGGAGAAGGAAAAGCATTTTGTGCAGGTCAGGATTTGGCCGAAGCAACCGATCCGAACGGACCTGAAATGCGAACAATTGTTCAGGAAACATACAATCCGATCATTCTTCGTTTGCGCTCTATTGAAAAACCGATCATTGCTGCGGTAAACGGCGTTGCGGCCGGTGCCGGAGCGAACATTGCGTTGGCTTGTGACCTTACAATTGCCAAAGAAAGCGCAAGCTTCATCCAGGCATTTTCCAAGATTGGTTTGATTCCGGATTCCGGAGGAACGTACTTCCTGCCAAGAATTGTTGGCTTGCAGAAGGCCGTTGGAATGATGATGACCGGAGAGAAAATATCCGCTCAACAGGCCGACAAGATGGGGATGATTTATCGATGTGTCCCTGACGATGAATTTGAGGAAGAAGTTTCGAAATTGGCCAACTACCTTGCGAAAATGCCAACAAGAGGATTGGGACTCACGAAGAAAGCCGTCAATGCGGGCCTTTCGAATGACCTTCATACACAACTCCAAATGGAAGAAGAAATCCAAACGGAGGCAGGCCAGACACACGACTTCAACGAAGGAGTGGCCGCATTTCTTAAGAAACGAAAACCGGAATTCATAGGTAAATAGAACCAGATTATGATTATAGGAGTATTAGGAGGAGGTACAATGGGCTCGGGAATCGTACAGGTTGCCGCGCAAAATGGACACAACGTAGTTCTGGTCGATTTGAATCCGACCATCCTGAATAAATCAAAGGAAAAACTGGCGAAGATCATGGCCAGGTTGATCGAAAAAGGAAAAGTCACCTCAGAAGAAGCCGATGCGATTCAGGGAAGAATTACCTACAGTCAAGACGTTCATGATTTTGTACCCTGCGGACTGGTTATCGAGGCAATCATTGAGGACTTGAAAATCAAGAAGGATGCATTTGCGAAAATCGAAGGACTGGTCTCAAGAGAGTGCATCATGGCATCCAATACTTCCTCCTTGTCCATCGCATCCATCGCATCTTCCTTGGATTGTCCGGAGCGATGCATCGGTATACGCTTCTTTAACCCTGCTCCGTTGATGCCGCTCGTAGAGATTGTACCGGCTGTTCAGACTTCACAACAAACACTGAATACAACCAAAGAACTGATCGATGGCTGGAAGAAAGTGACCGTTGTATGCAAGGATACTCCCGGATTCATCGTAAATCGTGTCGCACGACCATTTTACGGAGAAGCACTGCGGATTTATGAGGAGGGAGTTGCCGATTTTGCGACGATCGACTGGGCAATGACTGAATTGGGTGGCTTTCGAATGGGGCCGTTTACACTCATGGATTACATCGGAAACGATGTGAACTATACGGTAACCGAAACGGTGTTTGCAGCCTTCTATTACGACCCTCGCTATAAGCCATCGTTTACCCAAAAACGACACGCAGAGGCTGGTTATTGGGGCCGAAAGTCGGGAAGAGGGTACTACAATTATGCCGAAGAAGTGGCAATGCCTGAACCGAATCGCGACGAGGAACTGGGACGAAAAATCCTCAACCGTATTCTCGTAATGCTGATGAACGAGGCATACGACGCGCTGTTCCTGAACATTGCTTCCAAAGAGGACATTGATCTTGCCATGACAAAAGGTGTAAACTATCCAAAAGGATTGTTTCAATGGGCGGAGGAAATCGGTCCGGATGTGGTTCTTGCAAAATTGGAGGATCTTTTCCGGGAATATGGAGAAGACCGCTATCGTCCAAGCCCACTGCTCAGAAGAACGGTGCACGAAATGGTAAGCTAACGTACCGGAAATAGCTGATTCTTACAACGCTGCGGTCAGAAACGAACGTGAGATTGAACGAACGTGCGCAGTTATCTGTATCTTTATATAAATACGTAAAACATGATCAAGCCTGTATGCATTGCCCTTATGGGTATAGCGATTGTAGTAGGTTCTTGCGGAGAGCCTCAGTCAGAAATTATCGTTAAGCATGAAAAGAAGCGAAAAGACCTGGTACTTGGAGAAAGTGACATTTTCGAGACGGTTAAAATTCTTGCGTTTTTGCAGAACGAGACAAAGTTCATCGAGGAGGCGAATAAATTGTTCCTGATGGGCCTCAACTCCTTCCGTAACAACAAGGATCTCGACAGCGCGGATCATTACTTCCGGCAGTCGATCATCAAAGAACCTTCCGGGAAAGCCTACTTCGAATTGGGCAATGTATACATGGACCGGAAGGATTACAACGGAGCTTTGGAAGCCTTTGAATTGGCAGAGCACCTCGATTTTCAACCCTTTTCCAAAGTGCTTTACAACAAGTCATGTTTGTACAGCTTGAAGAAAGAACCCGAGAAGTCTGCTCAATACCTTGAGTATGCACTGCAGGCTGGATACAACAATCTGGATCACATCACAAAAGACAAGGACCTCGAGGAATTGCGTAAAACGCACCATTACGATCAGGCCATGAATCGGGGAATGCGGGGAATGTCGAATCCGGAGAATTTATTCTGGCTGCAATTCAAAAAACTCTTCCCGAAACACACGCTTCCCCATAAATTGAACGCAGTCATGGACGCCAAGGACGTTCACGATCTGACCTATGTTTCTTACGAGTTTGAGAAGTACATTTCCGAAATGCGCGACGAGAAGTTTTCACGGGAAGTAAGTCAGGGATTCTACCACTATTCACAGCCCTACGAAACGGAAAAATTCGTAGCAATTGTGTACATCGTGCGAGAAGAATTTCTCGGAGAATATGCACCCGTACAATACCGTATGGCAACGTTCACCCACGAAGGGAAATTAATCGATAAGCGCACGATCGGAGGACGTGAGAACCTGGACGATTACCTACTCGATGCAGCGCTGAACGAAGATCGAACGATTTCTGTGAATCTCATGGAACCCACCTACGAAAAGGATCCCGATGAACACGGATATTGGGAAAACCCAATTGTTTCCAGAGAAAAAGTGGGAACGATGAAATTCAAGGTTTCCGGCAGTGGAAAAATTCAGTTAGTGAGCGGTCAGGAATTCGACAATTTATCGGCTTCTAACAAAGCAACGGAATAACATGAAATGGTGAGGAACCGTGCGTGCCTCAGTGATTGCCTTTTTTTTTCGGCATTCTTCTTTTCAGAAGGTATTCCGGATATTTCAGTCGAATGATGATTTCGGCGATGATCAAATTCGGAATCCAGCTTGAGTACGTGAGTAAGATGTATGTACTTTTTGGAGAAGCATATTAGTTTAAAAGAAAAATTTAATTACCAAAATGTAGATTGCCGCAGCGAAGCTATAAAAATAGAGGCGTGTTAGGATGAAAAAAGCAAAAGGAGATGTAAGTAACTGGCAAATTAAAAGATTAGATGAATCGATCATAATGGGGTTAATTTTGACATTTTTTGCCGGTTGGTGTTCTTGGTTTAAAGAGGATGAGTTTAAGCTTAATGATG
>JAURNA010000142.1 GCA_030830385.1 Crocinitomicaceae bacterium
ACCCGCAATGCAGAGGCCGTTAATCAGATCAACTGGATTTTCGTCGATCAGGAAAAAATCGAGTTGCGCACCATTCTGTATGAAAATGCTGCGGAAGTAGCCGAGCTTACCGAACACACTCGATTTGATGTGCCAAAGGGCATTGAACTATGGTCTCCATCCAACGGTTCTCTCGTGGAAATATACAAGCGAACCGACTGAATTTTCAAGAAATGAAAGGAGTTATCAACAGCCGTTCACAGGGCGAAAGATTTCGTTTATCTTTGCTCGTATGAGCGAATTTGTTGTATCGGCCCGAAAATACCGTCCACAGACATTTGACACTGTGGTTGGGCAACAGTCGATTACGGCTACGCTCAAGAATGCAATTCGCAGCGACCACCTCGCACAGGCCTTTTTGTTTTGTGGTTCAAGAGGGGTCGGAAAGACATCTACAGCCCGAATTCTTGCGAAAACAATCAACTGTTTCAATCGAACGGAGAGTGTGGAAGCCTGCGATGCATGTGAGTCCTGTGAATCATTCAACTCAGGAGCTTCGCTCAATGTTTACGAGCTGGATGCGGCATCCAATAATTCCGTGGAAGACATTCGAAGCCTGATTGATCAGGTTAGAATCGCACCTCAGCTTGGAACCCACAAGGTGTACATCATCGACGAGGTCCACATGTTGTCGACTGCGGCGTTTAATGCGTTCCTGAAAACACTTGAAGAACCTCCGAAGCACGCGATTTTTATTCTTGCAACTACCGAGAAGCACAAGATCATTCCAACGATTCTTTCTCGCTGTCAGATATTTGATTTTAACCGGATCAAAGTGAAGGACATTGCAGATCACTTGATGCGCATTGCAAGGGAGGAAGGAATTTCAGCGGAGGGTGAAGCGCTTCATGTAATTGCTCAAAAAGCAGATGGTGCACTTCGTGATGCCCTGTCTATTTTCGACCAAATCGTTACGTTTTCCGGAAATTCAATCACCTATCAGAATGTCATCGACAACCTGAACATTCTCGATTACGATTACTATTTCCGAATCGTTGAGAGCGCCCGGAAGGAAGACATCCCTGCAGTTCTGCTACTGTTGAATGACATCGTGGAACGTGGGTTTGATGCGCACAATTTCATTGTGGGATTGTCGGCACATTACCGCAACCTTCTCGTGTGCAAAGACGTTCGTACTGCGCCTCTTTTGGAAGTAAGCGAATCCATTCAGGATCGATTCATTGAACAATCGAAAGCCATACCGGCAGATCAATTGATACGGGCGTTGGGCGTTCTGAGTAAGGCAGACGTCGAGTACAAGGCATCGAAAAATCAAAGGCTACTGGTCGAAATGGCTCTTATGCAACTTTGCTCCATTGCTAAGGAGTCCGAAAAAAAAAATCCCTAACGGATCCGGTTGAGATCATTCCGTTCCCGAATCAGGACCTTCGTTCGAAAACATCAAAACCGACTGCACCAAAGACAGCGCCTCGGATCTCCAAACCAGCATTTGAGAAACCGCAACCCAAAGTGATGTCTGCGCCAAGCGGCAGAACGTATTCTTCCGGACTTTCCATCAAAAAAATGCTGGCACCCAAGGAGGAAGGTTCGGATGAAACCGTACGAGATTTTAGGAATATGCCAACGGAATCGTATGGAATCGACGACTTCAAAATGGCCTGGCGACGCTATGCACACATTTTGAAAGAAAACGGTGACAAAACGTTCTACAATGCTATGTTGAAGCGCGATCCGGTTTCAAAACCAAACGATTTGTTCGTACTGGAGGTAGACAACCAGGTTCAAGTCGATACGATTCATCCGCGACTATCTGAGTTACTCGGTTACTTACGAAAAGAGCTGAATAATTATGCGATTCAGGTAGAAGTGATTCTTACCGACAATCCTGAAACGGAGAACAAATATCAGACAGGAAAGGATATTTTCGCCGCAATGGCACGCAAAAACCCCAATCTACACACACTAAAGAAGACCTTTAATTTGGATATCGAGTTTTAGGTCTCTTTTCGTTCCGTTGATACGCTGCCGATCAATGTACGTTCGCAATGAAACCCGGAGGCAGGAAGCAGTGCGTTTGGGCCCTTCATCCATTAGAATTTTACACGCAGCTGAATGGTAATGTCCGATCGTTGAGATCCCAAAACTTCTTCAGCACCTGAACCAATGGACTGCCGATTCGCAAAAATGCTGGTTCCGTATCGCGCCCAAATGTCGATTTTGCGAAGCAATGTATAGCGAATCAACACGTATGAACGGCTTCCGCGATAATAGTATGTGGGTGTAGCGAAAACGTACAATGCATTGTTCTCGTAGGTATAAATTCGTGCATCGTAGCTATCCGTGTCAAACAGTGCATAGCGCACGGCAATGTCAATTGGCATTGATTTTGGGTTGTAAATCACATCCTGTGTAACGATGAATCCTTTCTCCCGATCATCGTCAATCCGATCAATTGTAACGTATTCAAATCTGCTTTTCAACCGAATTCCGTCGCTTACTTTATAGGAAAGATTCAATCGATAATTTCGCTGCGTAACATCTACAATCGGCGTTACGGTCCCGTCTGAAATACGACTGTTCTTTTGGCGCACCTGCTGTCGAATACGTCCGTACATTTCCAGTGTACGACTTGGTTTATAGGTCGGCTGAATCATCCACTCGTTACCGTGTGAAGGAGCGTCCACCTGATAGCGCAACCACGGAAATCTGAAGACATCAAAATAGCTATTCACTGTAACGGACTTGGGCAGGTTCACTTTCAGGCCGACGTATATTCCTTCTTCGTTCTGTGTTCGGCTTCCTTCAGCAAATCCGGCGTTGTAGAATGTTGAATAGGCGCGATCATAATTGCGATAAATGACGCTCATCGAAGCCCTGTGATCCAGAGAGAATACAGCTCCGTGCAGGTGAGCCCAGGCATCGGAATGCATTGTGTATGCGTCTTCACCGAAGAAATGGAAGTTTTTGAATACCCAGCTGTAATCGGCACTGAGCACAGTCGTGTTTTGCCCGCGAAAATCGAATTGATTGTAGGGCAGGGTATCCTTGGCAAACACGCGATCGTACCCTTGGGAAACGGCAGCAATTCCCAGT
>JAURNA010000143.1 GCA_030830385.1 Crocinitomicaceae bacterium
GAATTACTTCTACAAAGAATGGATCCATTACATCTGTACAGGCGGTTTACGTACCTGCGGATGACTTGACAGACCCGGCACCGGCAAACACGTTTGCTCACCTCGATGCAACAACGGTACTTTCTCGTAAGATTGCCGAACTTGGAATTTATCCTGCGGTAGATCCGTTGGATTCCACGTCTCGAATCCTTACTTCGGAAATCGTTGGCGAAGAGCACTACGAGTGCGCACAACGAGTGAAAATCACACTTCAGCGATACAAAGAGCTTCAGGACATCATTGCCATTCTGGGTATGGACGAACTGTCGGAGGAAGACAAAATGGTGGTACACCGCGCACGCCGTGTTCAGCGCTTCCTTTCTCAGCCGTTCCACGTAGCAGAGCAGTTTACAGGAATCCCGGGAGTATTGGTAGACATCCAGGATACAATCAAAGCGTTTAACGCCATCCTCGATGGAGAATACGATCAATACCCGGAAGCGGCCTTCAACTTGAAAGGAGGAATTGAAGACGTGATTGAAGCAGGTGAGAAAATGCTTGCAGAAAACGCTTAAGCGAGAAAAACATGCAACTGGAAATCATAACACCCGAAACGAAAATTTTCAACGGAGAGGCTAAAGCGGTTCAGTTTCCGGGAATGGAAGGATCGTTTCAGGTATTGAAAGGGCACGCGCCCATTATTTCAGCGCTTACCGAAGGAGATGTGAAGATTGACCTCCCGTCGGCTTTCGAAGCGAACGAAGATACCAACCCCTTGATTAAAACAGACAAGTCTGACAACAAGGTCATTCGAGTGGGAATCAAGGGCGGAGTGATCGAAATGCAGAACGATCGAATCATCGTCCTTGCAGAATAAGAACACAGTAGAGAAAACGAAAGAGGGATTGGGGAACCAACTCCCTCTTTTTTTGTTAAACAACGTTAAGTGTAACGCGCCTGAATTAGCGGAAATACGATAGTTTCCGTATCTTCGTTGAATATTGTCCTGAATGGGTATTTTAGAGAAGATAGATAAAGAAAACGCACCGAAACACATCGCCATTATTATGGACGGAAACGGTCGCTGGGCTCAACGCCAGGGGCAGGACCGTCTATTTGGTCATAACTTCGGGGTGGAATCCGTTCGTGAAGCTTTGAAAGCAGCCCAGGAACTAGGAACGAAGTTCCTCACACTTTACGCATTCTCCACGGAAAACTGGAATCGGCCACAAGAAGAAGTCAACGGCATCATGAACCTATTGGTGGACACCATCTCCAACGAAGTTGACGAGTTGCACAAAAGCAATGTAATCATTGCAACGATCGGAGACCTCGCAGGCTTACCTGAACGATGCCAAGAAGAAATGACCGCAGCCTGCGAACGTACAAAGAACAATACAGGCATTCAACTCAACCTCGCATTGAACTACAGCGCAAAATGGGAACTGGTGAATGCAACCAAATCCATAGCAAGACGCGTTATGGAGGGAAAGATGAAGATTGAAGACATAGACAACAAAGCGATCGAACAAGAATTGTCCACGAATTCCATCCCCGATCCGGAACTGTTGATTCGTACAAGCGGAGAACACCGGATCAGTAATTTTTTACTCTGGCAAATCGCATACTCTGAGTTCCATTTTACCGATGTACTCTGGCCGGATTTCAAAAAAGACGATTTGTTCAAAGCCGTTTTGGATTATCAGTCACGCGAACGACGCTTCGGATTGGTATCCGCACAATTGGAAAACAAAGCATGATGCTAAGAAACATATTGGTAATGGCGGCGACACTGTTGGTGTCAATTAGTGTCATTGCTCAAACTACTTCGGAACCGACCGGTACAGACAACCTGGATTTTAGCTTCCTGAGTCCTCAGAAATACGAAATCGGACCCATCCGCGTGGAGGGAGCCGAGAATTTTGACCACAACGCCATCAAACTCATTGCTGGCATTCGATCCGGGCAAACCATTCAGATTCCGGGAGAACAGATTTCCGAGGCGATTAACAATCTTTGGAACGAAGGCCTGTTTTCCGATGTTGAAATCAGAGCCGAAAAAGAAATTGCAGGAATTATCTATCTGGTGATTCGCGTAGCGCCGAGACCCAAACTTTCACGCTTCCGCTTTCGTGGCGTAAACCGCAGAGAAGCCGATAAGATTCGCGAAGAAATTGACCTGTTCACAGGAAAAACAATCACCGAAAACCTCATTTTCGCCACCGAATCTCGAATCAAAGGGTATTTCCGTGAAAAAGGATACTATTCCGTAGGAGTCGACATCCTTCGATCACGGGATTCACTCATCAACAACTCTGAGCTTTTCACGATCGATATCGATAAAGGCAAGAAAGTCAAAATTCAAGACATCGCGTTCTACAACTCGGAAACCCTGCCGGATTGGAAGCTCCGATTTGCCATGAAGGATACAAAACAGAAGAGTCTGTGGCGATTCTTCAAGCGATCGAAATTTACTCAGTCGGCTTATCAGCGTGACAAGAATACGATAATTGGAAAATTGAATGGTGTGGGACTGCGGGATGCAGAAATCAAAATGGACACCGTTTATAACCTTGACGAAAAGAACCTCCAGATTGAGATGACCCTTGACGAAGGGGGGATTTATTATTTTGGAGATGTTGAATGGATCGGAAACATGAAGTTCAGAAGCTCTTTCCTCGATACGGTCTTGGGAATTGAGCGCGGTGAAATTTACGACAAGGATCTGTTGGAGCAGCGCTTATTCATGAGTCCGGATGGACGTGATATTTCCTCACTGTACATGGACCGTGGTTATCTGTTCTTTCAGGTCATTCCCGTTGAGACGAGCGTGATCGACAACCACATCAACTACCAAATGCGGATCATCGAAGGGAAGCAGGCACGGGTGCGAAATGTGATCATCAAAGGAAATACAAAGACCAGCGAGCACGTAATCCGTCGTGAAATCCGAACGAAACCCGGAGATTTATTCAATCGAAACGACATCATTCGTACCCAGCGTGAATTGGCGCAGTTGGGGTATTTCAACGAACAGGCCTTTCAGGTAAATCCAATTCCGAATCCGCAGGATGGTACGGTAGATATTGAATACATCGTTGAGGAGAAATCGTCAGATCAAATTGAACTTTCCGGAGGTTACGGAGGCCAGGGTGTTACGGGACGTGGAACGCTGATCGGAACGCTGGGGTTGACCTTCAACAACTTTAGTGCGCGCAAGTTCTTTGACTTAGATGCATGGACGCCGCTTCCGGCCGGAGATGGACAGCGACTCTCGATTCGTGCACAAACCAACGGACGATTCTACCAGGGATACAACTTCTCATTCACGGAACCATGGCTGGGCGGTAAAAAACCGAATTCACTCTCGTTCTGGATGAACCATACAGCACTTTCTCAAAACGGATTGCAGAAAACCAACCCCGATTATGCAGGACTGTCCATTACCGGAACAGGAATCGGATTGGGTAGAAGAAAGAAATTCCCGGATGATTACTTCCAGGCGTATTACGAATTTGCATACCAATACTACGACGTAGTAGACGATGTTCGTTTCGGACTTTTTACAAACGGATACGCAAACGACATCAGCTTTCAATACGTGCTGCATCGCTCGTCGGTCAGCTCTCCAATCTATCCGCAGAGTGGATCAAGCATCAAATTCACAACAAAAGCAACCCTTCCATATTCGTTTTTCGATGGGGTTGAGGATTACTCCGGATTTTCCAACCAGGAACGTTACAGGTATCTTGAATACTACAAGTTTAAGTTGACAGGTGAGTGGTATTTACCATTGACGCGAGACGAAAAACTGGTCCTGATGCCACGTGTTGGATTCGGATTCATGGGAGCTTACACACCATCGAAGGGACTTACGCCGTTTGACCGATTTACACTCGGAGGTAGTGGTTTGACAGGAATCAACCAGATCGGAGGGCGTGAAATCATCGCATTGCGTGGTTACGAAGACAATGCATTGAGTTCGGCACAAGGTGATCCCCTGATTGCTAAGTACACGGTGGAACTTCGTTACCCAATTTCTCTGAATCCACAAGCAACGTTCTACGTCCTCGCATTCGCTGAAGCCGGAAACACATTCCCGTCGTTTGACCGATTCAATCCATTCAACGTAAAACGGTCAGTCGGAGGGGGTATTCGGGTATTCCTTCCCATGTTTGGTATGCTCGGACTTGACTACGGACTTGGATTCGACAAACTGGACACATGGTCAACAGGCTTCCCGACGACCAACTCGATGATTGACGAGAAAGGATTCTATGGAAAACTCAATTTCACCCTTGGAATGAACCTCGGAGAACTGTAAAACCCAACCCGATTCACAATAAATGTATTAACTTCGCCGTTCGGCAGAAAACGATTCCTATGAAAGCACTTATTTTAGCCGCCGTTTTGATTTTTGGCACAGGTTTTGTCTCTGCTCAGAAGTATGCGTATATCGACTCGGATTACATACTATCCGAAATGCCGGAATATGCAGAAGCGAAAGAAAAGTTGGATAAACTGGCCGATCGTTGGACAAAAGAAATTGAGGAGCGCTACGAAGTTCTCCGAATGAAAAAAGAAAATTTTGCGCGCGAAGAGGTCATATTGCCTGACGAAGAGCGCAAAAAGCGACAGGAAGAAATCGACCAGTTGGAAACCGAAGCCATGCAGATGCAATCGACGCGTTTCGGAGTCAATGGAGATTACTTCCAAAAACGAAAAGAATTGATCAAACCGATACAGGATCGTGTGTTTGACGCAATGCAAACCGTCGCATCAAAACGGAATTACAGTTTCGTTTTCGATAAGGCCAATCAGAGCAATCTGGTGTATGCAGATCCAAAATTGGACTTGAGCAAGCAGGTTCTGAGAGAACTAGGTGTTAACGTTAAATAAGTAAAACAACAAACCGAGACCCAAGCACCCGAAAAATGAACGGAGCAAGGGCGACTAAAAAGAAAAAAATGAAGAAGTTTTTACTCGCAATCGTACTCGTATTAAGTGCAGGAGCATCTATGGCTCAAAACAAAATTGCTCACATCAATACACAGGCAGTCCTGGATACGATGCCGGAGCGTATCGAAGCCATCGAGAGTTTGCAGAAATTCGAAACAGCAGGAATTCAGGAATTGAAAGAAATGCAAGCTGACCTCCAGGCGGCATATGAGTATTACGAGGCGAACGTCAACGATTGGTCGCCGGTAATCCGTAAAATCGAAGAAGATAAAATCGGAAAGAAAGAGCAGGCATTTCAAGAGCGCCAACGATCTTTGGACGCTGAGATGCAAGCGTATTCGAACGAATTGAATGCCCCGATTCTGGAGAAAGTTCAAAAGGCAGTTGAATCCGTTGCGAAGGCCAAAAAGTTTGATTACGTAGTCGATGCATCCGTGATGCTTTACGCGAATGGAGAAGACATTACAGACGCCGTAATTACAGAGGTACTTAAGTAGTCTCTCTCACTCACCAAGAATTTTTAAGAGCACCCATGAGGTGCTCTTTTTTGTTCAATCAAGCCGTGAAATCCGTACTTTCGTTTCCATGGGACCAATAGGTGTATTCGACTCCGGTTATGGTGGTTTGACCATTCTCAAGGATATACGCGAAGTATTGCCGGAATACGATTTTCTCTACCTGGGAGACAACGCACGTGCACCCTATGGAACCCGCTCCTTTGATATTGTTTATGAACACACCCTTGAGGCAGTTCAGGAACTCTTCAACAGAGGTTGTCACCTCGTAATTCTTGCCTGCAATACGGCTTCTGCAAAAGCACTTCGCACCATTCAGCAGAAGGACCTGTCAACTATTGATCCCGATAGAAGAGTATTGGGGGTAATTCGTCCCAGTACAGAAATTCTGGGTAGCATGACCCGCTCAGATGCCGTGGGAATTCTCGCTACGGAAGGTACGGTTCTCTCGGATTCGTATAGCATCGAATTGAATAAGTTCTCTCCGAAGACGAAGGTATATCAACAGGCCTGTCCCCTGTGGGTTCCACTCATTGAAAACAAAGAGTACGATACCGAGGTCGGTCATTCCTTCATTCGACAAGATGTGCAATCCCTGCTTGATCAAGATCCGGAAATCGATACAATACTCCTGGGCTGTACACATTTTCCCATCCTCAGAGAGTACATCCAAAGTATTGTTCCGGAGGGCATAAGCATAGTGGAGCAGGGAAAAATCGTAGCAAACAGCCTGGTTGACTATTTGAACAGGCATCCGGAAATCAACGAGAAGTGCAGTAAAACAGGCAAAATTCAATTTCTAACAACAGAGAACGCAACCACCTTCAACGAATATGCGTCTGAATATATGAACGAAA
>JAURNA010000144.1 GCA_030830385.1 Crocinitomicaceae bacterium
CGGAGCGTGCGCCTGCTGGGGATCCCAAATGCGGGGAATAGCCTCGTAAAGCATGATGACGGAACCAACGAGCAGAACAACCGTGTTTACGAGGGCTCCAACCACGGAGTAACGTCTGTAACCGTAGGTGAATTTCCGGGTCGGATTCTTGTTTGATAAATGCTGAAAATACCACGACAAACCCAATGAGCAGGAATCCCCCAGATCGTGCACTGCATCGGTGAGAATGGCCACACTATTCGTCAGGAATCCACCGACTAACTCAACAAGTGTGAAGCCGAGGTTTAGAAAAAACGCCACGCGTAGATTCCGGGTCTCTGCATGCGAATGACCGTGAGTATGTGCCATCGATTATCGATTTTTTCTTCTTCAATCCTCGCTGAACTTCTTTCGCTCTGCCTCTAGTTTCGCCTCCATTTCGTCCATCGCTGTAATCATCTTTTTCACGAGGCTGTGGCGAAGTACATCTGTTTGCCCCATGCGAACGATGCCTACTCCGTCTACTTTTTCCAGGGCATCTAACGCAAAAGCCAGTCCCGACTTTTGTTTACGGGGCAAATCCACTTGTGACATATCTCCTGTAACGACGAACTTGGCCGTCTTTCCCATTCGGGTTAGAAACATTTTCATCTGCATGGTGGTCGTGTTCTGGGCTTCATCCAAAATCACAAAGGCTTTATCCAGTGTGCGACCCCGCATGAACGCAAGTGGGGCAATCTCTACGATTCCGAATTCGATCATGTCGGCCAGTTTCTCATGCGGAATCATATCTCGCAGGGCATCGTACAGGGGCATCATGTACGGATCGAGCTTCTCTTTCAGGTCGCCGGGCAAGAATCCCAGATTTTCACCCGCCTCCACAGCGGGACGAGTGAGAATGATGCGTTTGACTTCTTTTGCCTTCAAGGCACGAATCGCCAATGCAACGGCTGTGTATGTTTTTCCTGTTCCTGCGGGACCAACCGCGAACACCATATCGTTTTTATTCACTGTGTCTACCAACTTACGCTGATTGACGGTCTGTGCTTTGATTTTCATTCCGTGATTGCCGTGAACCAGCGTTTCGGAGCCATTGTCGGTATTGAGCATCGTTGGACCGTCATCCAACATAAGATTGTCGATGTTATTTTCGGTGAGTTCGTTGTACTTATTGTAGTGTTGAATGATCAACTGGAATTTGCGCTCGAATTCGTCCATGACTTCTTCATCTCCAACGAGTGTGAGCGAATTGCCACGCGCAACAACTTTCAATTTTGGGAAAAACGACCGTATGTATTTCAGTTTGGCATTGTTTACCCCGAATAGTTCTGCGGGATTGATACCGTTAATATCTAATTTTCGTTCCAGCAATCGACAACTGTTTTGATTTGTATGTACTCTTATTCGTCCCGGACGCATTTTCATTTCGAACAACCGTTGCGGTTGATGTACGATAGTCCGCGATTAACATTATTTTTGATCCAAATTTAGAAAATTATTCGCTCCGGCTGGCGGGGTTAAATCGAATGAAACTGATCACATTGACAACCGACATGGGCCTGAACGACCACTACGTGGCTTCGCTCAAAGGAACGATTCTTCGTTTGGCTTCGGATACTATGATTGTAGATGTTTCGCATACGGTTAAGCCATTCGACATTTCGGAAGCGGCGTATCACGTTCGATCGTGCTTTGCCGATTTTCCGGAAGCAACTGTCCACGTGATTGGTGTAGACTCTGAACCCATCGTCAATTTTGGAGGTTCGGACGGAAGTTTCCCCGTCATTATGAAATTCAGAGGGCACTACTTCGTAGCCTGTGATAACGGATTTTTTGGTGCTTTTTTAGGCGAAAACACTCCGGATGGATTGTGGAGAATGACCGACATTATGTCGCGTGACAAATTGTTCAAGTTTCCCACGAAGAATATTCTTCTCGATGCTGCTTGCAGACTGCTGCAGGGAGAATCGCCTGAAAATTTTGCGGAAGCCACTCAGGATTTCAAGCGTGCACTGAGTCCGGTCGCGGTTTCAGAGACCAACTTGATTAAGGGATACGTGATCCATACCGATAGTTATGGAAATGCGATCACCAACATTGATGAGAAGCTCTTCAGACGCCAGGGTAAGGACGTTCCGTTCATCCTTTATTTCAAACGGAAAGAATACTTTATCGATGCGATTTCCGAATCTTACAACGAAGTTCCGCAGGGGGAAAAAGTCGCGTTATTTAACGAGAGTGGACTACTCGAAATTGCCATCAACCGCGGGGCAAACCGAAGCACGGGTGGAGCCGAGCAATTGTTCGGACTTCGCGTGAATGACATGGTTCGAGTCGAATTCACACCACAAGGATCCCACCAAACGTTTGAATCGCTGTTCTAAGATGATCACCCGAATCGTTCAACTTGAGTTTCGCGAAGATTCCATCGGTCAGTTCCTCGAATTCTTCGAGGGGGTGAAGGAGATTGTGAATGGATTTCCGGGATGCCGGGGAATGCGATTGTACCAGGATATTGACCGACCTTATATTGTGTTAACGTACAGTCACTGGGAAAACGCCGAGGCACTGGGAAACTATCGGAATTCCGACGCTTTCGGAAAAATCTGGCCTACGATCAAACCCTGGTTCGGAGGCAAACCAAAGGCATGGAGTGTCACGCCACATTTCGACGGATTCGCTGAACGCTAGTTGGGTTTCCGTTTTTCAACGCACTGACATCCGGGTATCCATGCACACCATACATTTGTTCAGGATCAGGACGATGAAATCCGGAGCCTCCGGGTTCGGGAACATTCCCGTCGGGAGATGCCACAACGGTTTCTCCTCCAACGATTCGGTAATCATCACCCGGTGTCCTCATTAATCAAAAAGGAAGCCACGAGAAGTTGCCCGCAATTACACCATAATATTCTCCCTGCCTCTCAGGTGTTTTTCCGAACCATCCATTGCATTCGTCCAACAGAAATATGGTCGAGTTGAATCCGTAATCAACGTCCGGATTGCATGCTTCAGTAACCGCTAAAATCCACCTCGTACATACTTGTTTACTCCTTTCGTTTCCACCCGGGCTAAAAACGTGTACTCTCCAAATACCAACCTCCTCGTAACGTCATCAACATTACGCGTTGAATAAATACATTGAACGTATGGCATTTTCTACCCCTTGCTTTCGAACGGAAACCTTATTTTTGGACTTCAATCTATGATTGTTTCATGAGAGCACTCTATTTCAAGGAAATCCGCAGCTTTCTCAGTTCCATTATCGGCTACGTGTTCATTCTGATTTTTTTGATCGCGTCAGGACTTTTTCATTGGGTAATATCAGGGTCGATTGGTACAAATTTACTCGAAGGGGCAGAAGCGGATTTGATTCCTTTTTTCAACTTATCACCGGTTATTTTCCTCATTCTGATTCCTGCAATCACGATGCGATCCATTGCTGAAGAGCGAAGGTCAGGAACGATCGAATTGTTGTTTACCCGCCCTGTTTCGGACTTGAAAATTTTGCTCGCCAAATACTTTGCGGGGGTCACCCTGCTTATTGTTGCCCTGATCCCTACCCTGATTTATTACATCTCGATGTATTACCTGGGCAACCCTGAAGGAATCATTGATAACGGAGCAACTTTCACGTCGTACATCGGATTGATTCTGCTCGGAGCCATGTTCGTGGCAATCGGCATTTTTGCATCCACATTAACAAGCAGTCAGATTGTCGCCTTCATCCTGGCCATGTTTCTATGCTGGTTATTTTACGACGGATTGAACTTACTTGGATCCTTCAACCTGATGGGTGATCTGGACACGGTAATCCAACGCGCTGGAATCAAACTTCACTACGATAGCATCAAGAAAGGAGTCATTGACAGCACAGATGTCATCTACTTCTTGTCGATGATAACATTGTTCATATATGCGGCGCTAACCGTCATTAAATCCCTGAAGAAATAACATGAAAAAGAAGTTGATCAAAGGGGTTTACAATTGGGCTTTCCTCCTGATTTTGATGGCGGTGCTAATCTTCGTTAACATCATCAGTTCGTACAGGAGTTTCCGAATTGACATGACAGAAGACAAACGCTTTTCCGTTGCTGAATCGACAAAGAAATTCTTAGAGGAAACCGAGAATTTCTCGGGTCGGTTGAACCTTAGAATTTACCTTGAGGGAGAATTGCCTGCTGAATTGCGTTCGTTTCGCGATGCGGTTGAGGACAAATTAAAAGAATGTAAGGTATACGCCGGAAATCGAATCGAATATCAATTCATCAACCCTAATGTTGGAACGGACGACGAAAAGAACGAGTTGTTTCAATCGCTTTATGATGAGGGACGAGGAATCATTCCGATGGACGTTGTCTACATGAAAGACGGTTCTCAAAGTCAGTTGCGCATTTGGCCGGGGGCGATCATTGATTATGGAGGGTCGGATGTAGATGTCATTCAGTTGTTGCCGGGATCACGGCCTCAGCGACCCTACCAACTTGCTGCAATTCCTTCCGTTACGCAAAACGCCATTAACAACCTCGAATACATACTCATAAGCGGTATGCGCCGGGCAACGAAGGAATACAGACCCAGAATTGCTTTTCTTCAAGGTCATGGCGAGTTGAATCCGCAGGAAACGATGCGCGTTCGGAACGTTCTCTCGCAATACTATTCAATTCGTGAAGTTACTCTGAACGATTCGATTCATGCTCTTGACGGCGTTGATGGACTCATCATCGCACGTCCTACTGAGAAATTTTCCGACAAGGACATATATCTGATTGATCAGTTCGTAATGAAGGGAGGAAGCCTCATGTGCTTTCTGGACAAACTCTCGATCAATGAAGACACACTGATGCAGAACGGGCAAGTCCACACAACCCGTTACGATCTTGGACTGGACCGAATGCTATTCGATTATGGGATAAAGATTCATGATAACCTGATCATGGATGTGAGTTGTGCTCCGAAATCCGTACCGTTACGAGAAGCCTCGATGATTCCCTGGTTCTATCACGTCCTCACAACTCCAACGAAGCATCCAATTGCACGAAATCTGGAGCCCGTATCATTGGAATACGCAAACGAGATTCAATTTGTGCAGAATTCACCCAACGTGGCATTATCACCGGTGCTGACTTCAAGTACAAATTCGACAGCGACGGGAATGGCTCCTCTGGTGAGCCTTATGTTGCCAACAACCTACGGGAAAAATCCTCAATTAGCCCCAAATCCGACGAGTGAAACAAACAAAAAATGTGTGGCAGGATTGGCTGAAGGAATGTTCGAATCATACTTTAAGAACCGAATCGTTGCAGAATTCGCGAATGATCCTGATGCGGGATTCGAAGCTCAAAGCACAAAAGAAGGCAAGGTTTTCGTAGTTGGTAATGGACGATTTCTGGCAAATTCATACGATACTATCCCGGACCGAACTGCACCGAATGGATATCGATTCGAAATGCCTCAATTCAATGAATTGCGCTATAGTGGGGAATTGCTACAAATGAATTTCCGACACTTCTTTGGCAACCAGGAATTTTTCCAAAACCTAACCGATTACATGTTGGGAGACAATTCGGTATTGGACATCCGAAGCCGACAAATTGACATCCGTCAGATTGACAAAGAAAAAGTAAAGCGAGATGCAGGATTTTACAAGATGCTAAACCTGACCGTTCCCATCGGTATCATTCTCCTGCTTGCTATGGTGATGAACTACCTCCGCAAACGAAAATTTGCCCATTAACGTTATGAAGAAACCAATTATACTCATTGTTAGTCTTGGGGCACTGGCCTTCCTGACCTGGTTTACACTGGATTTGATGGAAAATTCGGGGCAATCTGATCCGGATGTCGCCAATTTCGACTTTTCCATTGACGAGGTAGAAACGATCGATAAAATTTTGATCACGGATAAGCTGAACCAGCGTTTCGAGTTGCACAAAAAAGGAAAGAGCTGGAAGGACAAAGATGGAAACTGCGTTACGCAACCCAACGTTGAATTCATCCTAAATGCAATTAAGAACATTGAGTTCAAAGGATACGTAAAAGACAATTCCATTCAGCGGTACCGAACGATGATCACTGCCCAGCACATTAAGGTGGAAATCCATCAGAATGGCAAATGGAGCAAAACATGGTACATCGGTCCGCCTGCGCAGGATCACTATGGGCAAATCATGTTGCTTGATGATGCGGCGGAAGGGAAAAGCAACACGCCTGTACTCATGAGAATCAAAGGCTTCAACGGAATCATTGAACCCCGATTTTTCACGGATCCCAGACAGTGGGCCTGCACAAATATCTTTAGCCTTTCGCATACTGACATAAACGAAGTGGACGTTCGCTACACCGAAGAACCAGCACGTAGTTTTAACGTCAAACGACGTGGGCTTCAGTTCGATGTATATCAAAACGGACAACTACTGAATGGTGTTGACACCGCCAATGTTTTCCGTTACTTAAGCCGCTACAAGAAAATCCACTACAACCTCGGGAATTTTGAGTTGAATAACCGACAAGTGGACAGCCTGAAGGCAACGAATCCATTTGCGATTCTCACCGTAAACGAAACGTCGGGCAAAAAGAGTGAATTGAAATGCTACCGTCTGCGGACATTTAATGTGGTAGATAGCATCCCCGACGACATGGTAG
>JAURNA010000145.1 GCA_030830385.1 Crocinitomicaceae bacterium
ATTCAATTTAAAATGGGCTATGAACTCAATAGAAAAACTGGCGTACAATGGGTCGCGGATTATCGAGATGCCTGGACCACGAGTACAATCAATCACTTGGGCAGGTCCTTTTTGTACAAATTCTATCAACGCTACGACAGAAAATATGAAAAGCGCTGGGTATCGACGGCTACATTGGTCACAGCCAGCTCAGATGATATCGGAAATTCAATCACAGAATTGACTGGAACACCTTCCAAGACTATTTACAATGGATATGCTTCCAATCTTTTTGATGATTTTCAAGAGCTTGAGAAAGTCAAAGATCATTTTCAAATCACTTATATCGGAACGCTCTATAATGGTCAAGACATTGGCTTATTTGCGCGAGCTTACAAACGCTTCATTGAGGCTACTGACCCTAGGATTAAACTGATTTTCCCTGGTTTGGGAGCTGATAAAGAACAAGCCAATCGCGTTCAAGACCTGTTGAAGGGGTTCGAAAAATACTTAAGTATTTCAGCACGTATTCCTATGGAAGAAGTCCTGAAAATGGAGAAGGAGTCACATGTGCTTTTGCACGTAGCTTGGCTTGGACACAAAGGAATTATCGCAAGTAAGATTTATGAATACATCGGTTCAGGCACCACAATCTTAGTTGCTCCCGGCGATAAAAGCGCAATCGATCAAATTATTGAATCTTCGAAGGCGGGAATTAGCCTTTCATCTGAAGATGAAATACTGAACTATCTTAAAACCGAGTACGATAATTTCGAATCCGGTAAGTTCTCAGTATCTTCGCCATCGGCCGATACTTCACGGGTTAAATTTACACGAGAAGAACAAGCCAAAACACTCGAATTAGAACTTCGAAACCTGCTAACGTGAAGAAAGTAACGATCTGTGTGGGGACACGCCCCAACTTTATCAAAGTCACTCAGTTCGATCGATGTATCGGAAATCAACCGAATATGCAATACGAGCTAGTACATACAGGTCAACATTTCGATGCGAACATGAGTCAAGTTTTCTTTGAAGAATTGAACTTGAAAAAACCTGATGTTTTTCTTGGCGCCAAAGGAGATAGCCAAATAGAAATGATGGCGGACATTATGGTGAAGTTCGAAAGACATCTAATCGAATCGAAACCAGACCTTGTGATCGTTCCAGGTGATGTCAATTCATCCGCGGCATGTGCATTGGTAGCATCCCGATTGGGTATTTCTTTAGCTCACCTGGAAAGTGGGTTAAGAAGCTTTGATCGCGAAATGCCGGAAGAAATCAACCGCATTATTATCGATGACCTTTCCGATTTGTTTTTCGTCACAGAACAAAGTGGAATAGATAACCTTATCAAAGAAAATAAATCGAAGGATCAAATTCATTTTGTCGGAAATACAATGATCGATTCATTGGTTGCCTTCGAATCTACGATCGAAAAGCAAGACACGCTGAGCCGTCTTGAATCACCAGACGAATTTGCTTTAGTAACTTTCCATCGACCGTCTAATGTAGATACGAGCGAGCAACTTAGTAAGCTCGTTTCGATTCTTACAAAAGTGAGCGAGCACATTCCTTTGATATTCAGTATTCATCCAAGAACCCTTAACCGTTTGAAAGAGTTCGATTTGTTATTGAGATTAGAGGCGAATAATCGAATTAACTGCGTCAATTCACTTGGATACCTCGACTTCATGAAACTGTTGAGGAATGCGAAAATGGTGATCACTGATTCTGGAGGCATTCAAGAAGAAACGAGTTTTTTAGGCGTTCCTTGTTTAACGATTCGTGACAACACCGAGCGACCAATCACACTAGATCTTGGAACCAACACACTTTCTGAATTGGAGGAAAACTACGTCATGAATTTTGTGCGACGAGAGATAAGCAAGAAAGGAGACGAAGAAGCTCCGAAAATTCCTTTGTGGGATGGACTCGCAACCAAACGAATCGTCGACATTTTATCCGATTACCTTGAACGATAAGCTAAGAAACTGGCGAATTTCCTAATTTTACACGTATGTGCGGAATAGCAGGGTTCGTAGATTTTAAAAAGCATTCCACGGAGGAGGATCTTCAGAAAATGACCTCTGTTCTGGCGCACCGCGGTCCTGATGGTGAAGGACTCGACCTTGTCAACCATCAGCATGCTCGAATTGGATTCGGTCATCGTCGCCTGGCCATTCTGGATTTGAGCTCCGACAGCAATCAACCCATGCGATACAAGGATTATTTGCTTTGTTTCAATGGAGAGATTTACAACTTCCGTGAAATTCGAAAGGAACTCGAGTCACTGGGACATGCCTTTCAAACCAGCGGCGATACGGAAATGATTCTGCACGCCTACGAGCAATGGGGTGAAAAAGCACTCGATAAATTCATCGGTATGTTTGCCCTGATCATTCTTGACGAGCGGAACAAAGAAATTTTCGCGGCACGTGATCGCGCCGGAGTCAAACCTTTTTTCTACTACTGGAAAGACGGACTGTTTTTATTTGCCTCCGAGTTGAAGTCCTTCCATGAACATTCCGGATTTGAAAAGCGACTGAACCCACATGCCGTAGGTGCATTTCTTCAGTACGGAAATGTCCCGAATCCGCATTGCATCTTTGAATACTGTGCAAAACTCTCCCCCGGGTACTACCTGAAAATCTCACTGGAGAATGAGGAAATTGAGTCGCACCAATATTGGAACGTGTATGATGCCTACAACAAGCCCAAACTCGAATTGAGTTATGCCGAGGCAATGACTCAAACGGAGTCCATCATGCAATCCGCATTTGATTATCGCATGGTTTCGGATGTACCTGTGGGAGTGTTTCTCAGCGGAGGATTCGACAGTACCTCCGTTGCGGCTTTGCTGCAAAAAAAACGAAGTGAAAAGCTAAAAACGTTTACAATTGGTGTACCGGACATCGGACTGAACGAGGCTCCGTATGCGAAAGACATCGCCCATCATTTAGGCACCGATCACACAGAGATCCATTGCACAGAGAAAGAAGCACTGGAGCTCATCGAAACACTGCCTTTTCATTACGATGAACCCTTCGGGGATTCTTCAGCCATTCCGACAATGCTGGTGAGCGTCGCGGCCAGAAAGCAAGTTACGGTGGCTCTCAGCGCAGATGCAGGAGATGAGATTTTTGCCGGTTACAACCGGTATGACTACATGGCCCGGTACGGTCGGAAATTGAACAGAATGCCTGGTTTTGTACGCAAATCCATCGCCGGAATTATGAACGTTATTCCGTCGCAGAGTCTTCCGGTTCTCAAGAACAAATACAACTTCCACAATCGCTACGAAAAGCTCAAAGTCGTACTGAAAGACCCTTCCAATCAGAACATCATGCTGAGTTTAAGTCAACAATGGACCGATACTCAAATGAAGAAAATCATGTCTGAATCCATGAATCAATTGGGAACAGGTTACCTGTCTAACGAGCTTTCCGCCGATACGTATAGCCCATTGGCATACATGATGGCCATTGACTACCAGACCTATCTTCTGGACGATATTCTACAAAAGGTAGATCGCGCCACCATGTCCGTTGGTCTTGAGGGACGTGAACCTTTTCTGGATCACCGAATCATTGAATACGCCGCTCGATTACCGGACGCTTACAAATACCAGAACGGGGTTAAAAAGCGAATATTGCGGGATATTACCTACCAATACGTTCCCAAATCACTGCTCGATCGACCGAAAATGGGCTTTGCCATTCCGATTGCAAATTGGCTAATGAATGAACTCAAACCTTTGGTGGATGCTCATCTCAACGAGGAAAGTTTTGCCAAACACGGACTCATTAATTGGTCGGAAGTAGAAAAAATCAAGTCTCAATTCTACCGGGGAAAAAAGGAGTACGATTCCAAAATTTGGTACTTATTGATGTTCCAGATGTGGTATGAAAAGTGGGGGAATTCATAATTCATAATTATGAATTATGAATTATGAATTTTTGGTTGTGATTATTATTCTCTTTAGAAGTTTTAGCACCTCTTCAGTTATTGATTTTAGCCACTTTTTCAGCTCTGCGGAAATAAACTTACCATGATAAATTAGTTCTATCCAGTAGAGCGTTTCTGCACACTCCTTTTGAGCAATACCCAGCTTGTGAACAAAATCCTTTCGTGACTCGGCATTTTGAGACTCTTGAATATTGGCTCCAACCGATGTGCCAGATCTCAAGAGTTGTTTTGACAAAACGTATTCTCTTTGCGCAATTAACTCCTTGTAGACATCAACGATTCTGAATGCCAGCTCATAACTTTTACTGACGACTATATTTTCTTTCATGTAGTTTGGTTTAATTATAATTTAACAAAAATTCATCATACTAACCCAGTTTAACCACAACAATCACTAATTATGAATTAGTAATTCATAATTCATAATTCATAATTCATAATTCATAATTCATAATTCATAATTTCGTCTCATCAAAAACGTACTTTACATATCATATGATGGAATGACCGATCCGTTAGGGCAATCGCAGGTACTTCCGTATTTGAGAGGCTTGCATCAATTGGGCTATGAATTTCACCTCATCAGTTTCGAGAAGAAAGATCGATTTGAAACACATGGTGACACAATTCAAGCGATTTGTGATGATTCTAATATTACATGGCATCCCCAGCATTTTGAGTTGGACAGAGGTATCAAAGCAGCATTGTCGCGGATTCGTATCATGAAAAGACAGGCCCGGACATTGCAAAAGGAGCACAACTTTGACCTGACTCATTGCAGGAGTCTTATTCCCGCGATGACCGGTATGTTGCTTAAACGAAAATTCGGAGTGCCGTTTCTGTTTGATATCCGTGGATTTTGGCCGGATGAGCGCGTCGATGGCGGACTTTGGGATATGTCCAACTGGAAATACAAGCGTATTTACAATTATTTCAAACGGAAAGAAACGAGGGCTTTTCGCAACTGCTCGGCAGCAATATCACTGACGGAAAATGGAAAACAAGAAATCGAGTCATGGGATCGGCTACAGGATAAAATGCCCCGCGTAGATGTAATCCCATGCTGTGTAGATTTGGACTTGTTTGACCCATCCACGATTAAAACAGAGGATCAAACATTTTTGAGAAAGCAACTAAACATTGATTCAGATGCATTTGTTCTGGGATATGTCGGTTCAATTGGCACATGGTACATGCTTCAGGAAATGCTGAACTACTTTAAGGAGCTCAAAGCACAAAAGGAAAATGCACTCTTCTTGTTCGTAAGCAAAGATCCCAAAGAAAAAATAATGACAATTGCACGTACTCTGAATGTCGATGAAAAGTCAATTCGGGTCACATATTCGTTGCACAACCAAATTCCTCTGCACATCTCAATCTTTGATCAATCGGTATTTTTCATTCGTCCCACATATTCCAAAATAGCATCTTCACCAACTAAGCAAGGCGAGATTATGGCTATGGGAGTCCCGATTGTTTGCAACGCTGGTATTGGAGATACCGATCGGATTGTCAAAGAGCATAAGGCAGGATCCGTTATTGAATCATTTGACAACGATTCCTACTCAAAGGCAATCGAACCGGATTGGGATCGTGAATCCACCATGGAAGGCGCTCGAAACGTTTATTCGCTTGAGGAAGGAGTGAAAAAATACGCCGATATCTATCAATTCATCCATGGCTAAGAAACTCTTCATATTGGCTCCTTATCCGCACGGCGAAGCCCCTTCCCAACGCTTTCGATTCGAGCAATATCTGGATTCGTTTGAAGCCGAAGGATACCAAATCTCTTTTCATCCGTTTCTCTCTGCCAAAACTTGGAAGGCATTGTATCGGGAAGGTGGATTTTTCAAAAAAGCTTTCGGCATTTTAGGCTCCTTTTTTCGCCGAACCGGATTGTTGTTCAAATTGAGAAAAGCCGATGTAATTCTCATCCATCGGGAGGCATCCATGATTGGACCGCCCATCTTTGAGTGGTGGATTGCGAAAATTCTGCGCAAACCCTTCATATTTGATTTTGATGATGCCATTTGGCTTCCCAACTACAGTGATAGCAACGCGCGTTTCCACCACTTGAAAGCTTACGGAAAAATCAAGCGAATCATGCGCTACGCTGACCGCATCTCGGCGGGAAATCAATTCTTAGCAGATTACGCCGGTCAATACAATGAAAATGTTCATATTATCCCGACCACACTTGATTTGAAAAACGTACATAACCAACGGGTTGAACACACGGAGGATCGCGTAATAATTGGATGGACTGGAACGCATACAACCATGCATTATCTGGAAGAGCTCATTCCTGTGCTCCAACGTTTGGAGGAAAAATATGCATTCGAATTCCGTGTAATTTCCAACCAGACTCCCGACTTCGAATTGAGGTCACTGAACTTTGTGAAATGGTCCAAGGATAGGGAAATTGAAGACCTATCAGCGATACAAATTGGCGTTATGCCTCTTACCGACTCAGTTTGGGCGAAAGGAAAGTGCGGATTCAAGGCACTTCAATACATGTCATTGGGAGCGGTTGCTGTCGTTTCTCCCGTAG
>JAURNA010000146.1 GCA_030830385.1 Crocinitomicaceae bacterium
GCAAAGTTCCGGATTACACAGAATCAAACAACGGAGGATTGGTTCATCTACAACGCAGACGATGAATGGATCGGGCGACTTTTGAAAACAGCCAAGGGAGAAGCAACACACGCTCCATTCTCCATTGAAAAAACGATCGACAAGGGAGCGTATGCAACACGTAAACAACTAACAATAAACATAAACGGAGAGCTAACTATGGGAATTCATGAATTAGCATTAAAGGGAAAGCACAACACCCAAAATTCGCTTGCATCGGGTATCGCGGCGAGAGTGTTGGAAATTAGAAAGGAAATTGTTCGCGAGAGCTTGAGCGATTTTGTAAATGTTGAACACCGACTTGAATTCGTGGCAAAAGTACACGGAATCGAGTTCATTAACGATTCAAAGGCGACCAACGTAAATTCAACCTGGTTTGCACTGGAATCGATGGATAAGCCAACGGTTTGGATCGTAGGTGGTGTCGACAAAGGAAACGACTACTCCGACCTTATGCCTTTGATCAATGAGAAGGTAAAGGCGATCATTTGCCTTGGCAAGGACAACCGAAAAATCCTGGAAGCATTTGAAGATAAAGTGGAGACAATTGTGGAGACACAATCTGTGCTTGAGGCAGTTGCATGGGGGTACCGTCTTGCGAAAAAGGATGAGACGGTATTGTTGTCACCGGCTTGTGCAAGCTTCGATTTATTCGAAAGCTATGAGGAACGAGGAAACGAATTTAAGAAAGCAGTTCGGGCGCTGTAGTCATGGATGAAGATCTGAAGCAGATTGTCCGGGACCACCTGATCCGTTCGCGTCATGAAAGCCTTGCAGAATTGCAACAGCAAAATGCAATGTCAACGCTCGGTAAAGTGAGATCGATGGATGTGTTTTCCTGGAAAAACCCAGGCGCCGATGCACTATCGAGAGCAGTGGTCAATTTTCAGGCACCGGTAATTTGGTTGTGTACAGCAAACGAATGTAAGTCGTTTTTTCGTCACGATCCGAAAATAGTCAGTGCCTTCCGACAGGTGATCATTTATGACGATCCTACGTTTGAATGTTTGCCCGAATGGCACACGGTTCCGTTTGACATTCTCGCGGTAGAAGGCATAGACTGCGCTGTCCGTGCAGTAGTCGCGGAATGCCAGCACCACAGAATTGTCTTGCTTACGGGTGAAAATGAAGGATGGAATCAGACCTTACAACAATTCAAAGACCAACTGAATACAATTTAATACGTGGAAAAAGCACTGTCATATTTCAAAGGAGACCGCGTGATTTGGGTGATTACCATCCTGATGCTTGCGTTCTCCCTGGTGAGTGTGTACAGTTTTATTCCTGTGCTTGTCAAAGTAGAGGGAGGAACACCGATTAAGTACCTCTTTAAACATTTCATTTACATCCTGATTAGCCTTGCCGTGGCTTTCTGGGTCCACCGGAAGAATCCAAAATATGTTTCCCAACTCTCCAAATTTGGATTCTACCTGGCGATCGGATTGCTGATTTGGGCCTTTTTTACGGAAGATGTAAACAACGCAAAGCGCTGGATTCGAATTCCCTTTGTGGGACTTACGTTTCAGGCATCTGACTTTGCCCGTCTGGCCATGGTCATCTACGTGTCCCGACTTCTGGTTAAGAAAAAAAACGAACTCGGGGACTGGCGAAGCGGTTTTCTACCGGTGGTGCTCCCCATCGTAATCATCTGTGCACTCATCGTAAAGGACAACTTTTCAACGGCAGCGATCCTGTTTGCGATCGGACTGGCGTTGCTCTTTCTGGGCAAAGTTCCCTTTGGCAAAATTGCAGCACTTATCGGTGGAGGGGTTAGCCTTTTGGTGCTGATTGTATTGATTCACCTTGCCGCCCCTTCATTGAATTTACTGCCCCGATTTGATACATGGCAGAACCGAATCTTCAACCGCGTAAACGACGATGTCAACGTGATTGAAAATGCACAGGTGCTGAACGCGCAGGATGCCATTTACAATGGCCGGATCGATTGGAGCATTGGTGATGATTTTAGCTTGATTGGTGGTCAGGGAGTCGGAGATGGAAAATTGAAAGAATACCTGCCGGAAGCCTACGCAGATTTCTACTATTCAAGTTTTGTAGAGGAATTCGGACCGATATCCGCAGTCATACTCGTCATGCTTTATTTGATATTACTGTACCGAATAATGAGGATCGGGCTCAGGGCTAAGGACATATTTTACACCTACGTCTGTGTGGGGATCAGTATGCTTATGCTGAGCCAAGCCTGCGTGAACATGCTGGTTTGCACAGGAATTTTCCCGGTAACCGGGCAAAACATGCCGCTTTTGGCGATGGGAGGATCCGCGATGATGATGACTTGTCTTGCTCTGGGAATTGTGCAGGCAATTGCGATAAAACAAACAAAAGAAGAAGCGGACGATAAAACCGAAGTATTTGAAACCGAATGATAAAAAAAGCCATCATATCCGGAGGAGGAACCGGCGGACACATTTTCCCGGCCGTAGCGATTGCCGATGAATTGAAACGTAGAAATCCGGATGTGGAAATCCTTTTTGTAGGAGCAGAAGGAAAAATGGAAATGGAAAAAGTTCC
>JAURNA010000147.1 GCA_030830385.1 Crocinitomicaceae bacterium
CCCGAGCATTTGCTGTTGGTTGTCGAAAATGACTCCTTTCAACGCTCCCGAAACAGGGAAGCGAAACTCTTCCGTTAACTCGTCGATCACAATCTTGTGAACGTGCTTTCCATCGCTGTCAAACACCGCAACTTCCATTGGGATTTTGTACAACGGCGACAATTCCAGGTTTTGCTTTTGTTCTATGTTCACAATCACCTCGGATCCTACCACCGAATGGTCAAATTGAACGGTTGGATATCCTGATCCAAGGAACCACTGATTAAAGAACCAGTTCAAATCTTCTCCCGAAACTTCCTCAAAAGCCAATCGCAACTGGTGAAATTCTGCGGGTTTGAATTTGTTCGCCTCAAGGTAATTTCTCAATCCTTCGAAAAATGCGTCGTCTCCCAGATAATTACGCAGCATGTGCAAGATTCGTCCACCTTTGTTGTAGGAATGGCCATCGAACATTTGCTCTTTGTCATCGTAATCGAACCAAATCAAATCGTGATGTCCCTGGAACTGAGCCGACTCATAATACCCATCTGTTTCGATCTCTGCGTAATAGTCCGCCTCGTCGATTCCGTAGCGATATTCATCCCAGAGGTATTGCGAGTAATTCGCAAAGGATTCATTCAATGGCAGGTTGGACCAGGATTCGCAGGTCACCAAATCTCCAAACCAATGGTGAAAGAGTTCGTGTGCGATTATGGATTGGTCGTTTTCATCCAACAACTCACGGTCGTTTTTGTATACAAAATCACCGAAGATTACTGCTCCTGTATTTTCCATTGCTCCCGAGACGTAATCGCGAACAACGATTTGGTGATACTTGTCCCAGGGATATTCAACACCTGTCAATTCTGAGAAGAACTTGATCATTCGGGGCGTTTCTCCAAAAATGTCTCTTGCATATGGCTCCCACTCGGGCTCAACATAATAGTGAACATCCATTTTGGATCCATTCGGGCGTACGTAGGTATCCTTGACAACCTTGAACTCACCAACTCCCATCATAAACAGGTACGGAGCATGTGGCAATGTCTGTTTCCAGTGATCGACACGTTTCCCATCTGCAATCTTTTTGCTGGAAATCAATTTTCCGTTCGAAAGTGTCGTGTATTTGTCGTCTACTGTGATGAAAATTTCCTGCGTTGTTTTCGCATTTGGCGAGTCGATTGTCGGGAACCAAACCGAGCTGGACTCCGTTTCACCTTGCGTCCAGATTTGTGGCATCTTATTTGGCTCTTCACCACTCGGATTGATGAAGTAAAGACCTTTTTCGGACGTAATCGCAGCGCTTCCACCTTTCTGGTGATCTTCGGGTCGGGCCAGGTAATCAATCACCACTGTGTATTGATCGTTTCTCGAGTAGGTTTTTCCAAGGTGAATTTTGAGAAAATCGTTCTCGTGGGTATAATTGAGGTCCTCTCCATCCATTTTCACCGAATGTATCGTCATGGATTTTGCATCCAGAATCAGACTGTCTGTCGCATAGAAATGCGGTTTTGCTGTGAGGGTCGCAATGCCATTCATTTGTGATTTTTCCCAAATGAAATTCACTTCCAGCCTGGTGTGGATCAAGTCGGTGAGAATCCGCTCTGATCCACGATAAACCGGTCGTTGCGGTGGGGTAACTTCCTCTTCCCACTCATCCATCTCTTCGTTACTCGTGACTTCAACCGTTTTTTCGACTACCGTAACGGCTTCCTCACTCGGTTTATTCACACCGCAGGAGGACAGTGCAACCAGCACGCAAAACAATGCAAGTTTTTTCATAGAATCTGTTTTATGTTGAGCAAACATGGCAAATAAAATTCGTTTCCCGTCGAATTATTACAGCATCGGGGCCTGATTCTGTTATTTTTGTCTGAAATACGTGATAAATGGCAAAGGGAAGCTGGTTGATCGATGGTAAGGAAATCACCGCCCGCACTGGAGCGGATATCCAATGGGAAGACGAGCGTTTTTTCACCCTCACACACCGTGGGCAGGAATTTCATGGTGAGATCGTTGAGGAACGACTGGAGGACCGTGAGCTCATAGTAAAGATCAATCATCGTGTATTTCACGTGAAAAAGAAAGGATCGCTGGACGAGTTAATTGCAGCGATGGGATTGGACAAACCCAAAGTGCACCAACTGAAAGAACTCGAAGCTCCGATGCCGGGGCGTATTGTTTCTGTTGCTGTGGAAATCGGTCAGGAAATTGTTCCCGGGGATGAAGTTTTGTCACTGGAAGCCATGAAAATGGAAAACGTCCTGAAAGCTGAAGGAACAGGTAGGGTGAAAGAAATCCTGGTTACCACTGACGACGTCGTTGATAAGGGAGCGGTTCTGATTTCCTTCGAATAGTGTTTCGAAAACTTCCTTCCGGCACGCTCACAATCGCGTGTATTCATGTTTTGTTTCTCGCCGGATACGCACTTCATTTTTCGGCTCAGAGCCGATGGAGCATTGCCTTTTTATCCTTCGTGGCACTTTCACTGTTCGCAGCATACTTTCTGATTCCCGGAAACAGCGTCGGCAAAATCCGCATTCAACCTGTTCTTCTGTGCACAATGGGTGCCATATTGACTTTTGTGTTTGGTTATTATCTGGCAATGGGACCTGTTATTTCCGCTTCAATTGTGGGACTCGGCGCTGCTTTATTTGATGGATTTTCTCGTAAATCATCCACGTTTTCTGCGGAAATATACTGCGGTGCTTTTGTCGGGATGTCTGCACCGGATGTATTGGATTTTCCCTTGATCGCCGGCGCCGGAATTATTGCCGGGTTACTCCTGTCGTGGTCTGGAAATGCGTTGAGCGGCTACGGTGGCAAATTGGGTAGTATTGCATTTGGTGGCGTGATCACAATGGTATTCATCCGATTTTTTGCCGGGCTATGATTTGGATCGTTATCGGAACAGGAACCGCATCTGCATTTTTGACGTTTGTAATGAGTCACAACCTGAGGTTAGGACCGATTCGAAGTTCCGCGCTGCTTTCTTTACTCGTTGGACTGTGCATTCATTTCTGGGGTATGTTGATTGCTGATGAACTCGCTTTTGCTGTGCCGTTGATTACGATCGGAGCTTCGTTTGTTGGCATGACAGGTAAGGAAGTCATCAAAAATCCACTTTGGATTGGGTGTGCAGGAGGTATATTCTCCGGATTGTGGTTGTGCTCGAATTTCTTTCTGGAGAACGGTTTGGGAGGAGGACTGGGAAGTGCCGCGTGCTTGTCTGTGCTAACGGTCGTTGGTCTTAGACAAATCGGAGCGAAACTCGAAAGAAAGAAGTCCTAATCAGGGGAAAAATCAAGGGGCTCTACTGGCCCCCGAACTTTTAACTTATTACTGTTTGAGCGAATGCGTTCCGAATAATAACAGGGTATTTGGCCCCAAACTCAGTTATGCACCACTCACGAAATTTTTGTATCTCCCGGCATCAGTTATCCACTTCATCACTTTGTACAGTTCTTTTTGGAACAGCTCAGCGTCGAAACTGACACCGTGAAGAATTTTTTTGATTAACTCAAGCATATTCGTAAGACTATGTAGTTTGAATCTAACCTAAATATAGCGATAACTTCGATTCGATAATGTTCAGCACGACCAAAAAAACGTTAAATAAAAAACATCCCCGCTGGAAGTCGAAGAGAATCAGTTGCTTATCAATTTTATACCCCCGAATTATTGCAATTTCTGCTTGATAACCTGATATACCTCTTCGGTTGTCTCGTCACGAACGTAGATCAACAAGTGCATGTTCGATGCATCGTATTGGTCCGGCAAGGTATAGCTGTAATCATAGTAGAATTTTGCACTTTGCTCATGAGCATCGTCTAACTGGCGACCAAATGCTCTTCCATCGATTGTTGCTCTGAGTACATCCCGGTGAACGTAATTGTAGTCCGTGGCATTACCTACTATTTTCTGAGGTTGAACGATCGAATCTTCGTGCAATTGAACCACGATGTAGAGATTCTCGTGATTGTCGTAAAGCGTTTGATCCAACACGTCTACTTCCGCATGAACAAACAAACCGCGGGTGGATGAGAAATAGTTGGCATCAGATTGAATGTTTACTTTCAAATCATTTGCTGCAATCATCAAGTTTGTGGAGTTCGTCCAATCAAGAATAGGAGTTACAGGGTACCCGTTTCCATGGTCCACACGGCTGATTGTTCCAAACGGATTTCCTTGAAATGGTGAACCCGCCCAATCTTCACCGAAATAGGTTCCAATAGAAAGTCCTTCAGCACAGGTGAAATCATGTGGTTGCATTGCGTCAACCTCCTGGAAATCTCCCAATCCGTTCGGTGAGGTGTGAACCGTTGAAACGAATACGCGTCCGGGGTTGTCTTCTTCCAATTGCTCTGCATAAGCCGCCGCCGCCGGACAGAATACGCATTTGTGACCTGTAAAATCCTCGATTAAAACATTTCGATTTATGTTTGTATTTGCTGTAAACGATGGCCAGTAATTTTGTGCATAATGTACGCTATCACCATTTGGATACAAGGACCAATCAATTTCTCCGCTGCCCGTTTTCTCCGGATAGGGATTGTATACCTTATCACAACCCGTAAAACCCAGGGCAAAAGATGCTATGAATAAATAGATAAATCTTTTCATCGTGGTATATTTCAGTGTATTCAAAAACTTTGAGTGAATGACAATGTTAATCCGTTGGATGCAGGTACGAATCGGCAAACTCCACCTACGCAGAATAGGCCCGCACGCTGGCGACCGTATCCAACTGTAACTCGAGTAGCGTCACGTATGTATCCCACAGATGTATAGAAGTAATGCACGCGAAGATTTTCATCGGCATTTCCATAATTGTATTGATCCATAATGCTGAAGAACCAATTCGGAGAAATCGTGTATTCGATCAGTGCCGTGGCCCAGTTTCCTTGGTCGTTGATGTTACCATCTTTATCGTCAGCGATGAACAGTGCCTGAAGCTCTGTTCTCAATGAATGTTTTTTGTTGATTTTGTATCCGATCTCCGCAACCCCGATATTCGTTTGAATCAATCCCTTGGCGCCATCCGTTACTTTGGCAACATCGTTGTTGAGGGTAATATTGAAGTAGCTGAATCGCAAATTGAACTTTTTCGAAAACTTTCGATAAATGTTCACGTTGACGTCCTGCCAGTACAAACTGTCTGATATATCGAACAATCCACTTGAGTACATGACCCGGGAAGCACTGTCGCCAGCTGAAACCGGGTTTCGGTTTGGACCGTATGCCACCGAGTAATTCGCGTTGATGGAAGTTCCGTAATTCCCCCCAAGTTTCGATCCGCGTTTAATCGTGTACAAAAGTTCTCCCTGAAAAGCTGTTTCGCCCACAGGCTGTGTTGCATATGGGTAAAGAGATGCCACGAGATTATAGGTATGTGTCTTGTTCATCGCTGGCAAAAAGTTGATGAACACATCTTGAAGGTCTTTTGTTCGATCAGAACGATAACTCATGTTGTCTACCGATTTGGCAGAGAATACAATTCCGAGTCCCTTGCGCGAATATCCGAAGTTGAATAAGGCTGCGTGACCGTAATTGTATATGTACGCGTTATCCGACGAAGGATCTTGTTCTTTGATGATGTATTCTCCATCGAGGGTAAATTTTCCATAACGAAGACGTGCTCGTCCTCCATAGGCTCCAACGTTTTCAGGCAGAATCAAATCCTCTCGATCGTCTCTTTGGAATTTACTCATAAACGAACCTCCAACGGTTACATTGAGCTTGTTCCCTTCCATTTTCTTAATGATGGAATTGAGGTTCATTTCTCCGTCAAAACCGCGTACAATCCCATCTGCGTGAACGATTTTGCCCTCCTGAAAAGACAACCGCTGCCTACCGTAGACACCTTTTACTATTACTCCATTGAAAGGACGAATAATCAAGCGACCTCCGTCCATGAGGTTGTCGTAGCCCAAAGCCCGGTCTTCATACGCACGGAAGATCATGCCCGATCCAAATTGCTCGTAAAAAGATCCGAGCGTAACATCGATGAAATCGTTGGAATATCCAAGGTATCTCATGCCAATTCCAGTTCCGTCAAAACGGTTTGGATACCCCTGAATTCGTGGTAGATAGGACTCCAATCGCATTCCGGCTTTGAAATTCCCCTGTGTATAAAACACATTCATGTACGTGTTCAAAAGTCCTTTTTCATCCGGCTGATTTGCACCAATCAACGAATCCTCGTTCAAGTATTGAAAAATGCTCTCAACATTTCCGGTGATTACTGCTTTATCCTCTTGAGTATATCCATCCGGAGATAATAACCCTGCCACTAAACAAAGTGTCCATTTTTTCATGACGTTCATCCATTCTAGCAATGTGACTTCGACGGAATTATTGAGTTATTCCAGCAACTTCTTTGATGTGCCCGTACAATATGTCTTCGTCTCCGGAAGCGTAGTTGTTGTGTGAATATACGATGTTTCCTTCTTCGTCAATAAGGAAAGTATGAGGAACGTTATTCACTCCCATTGCACGTTTAAATTCTTGGTTCGAATCCATAAGAACCAGATACTCCCACCCTTTTCCGTTCACATACATGGGAACTGCATTCTTTGTTTTTTCATCATCAATTGAAACGGCGATCAGATTCACGCCTGTTTCATCCTGCCAATCGATGTAATCATCGTGAATTGTATTCAATTCTCGTTTGCATGGAGAACACCAGGTTGCCCAGAAACTAATTACGACAGGTCCGTCAAATCCAAGATCGGCAGTATTTACTGTATTACCTTCCATGTCCTTTAGCTTAACTGATGGTAATTTTTTCCCCAATCCCAAACCTTGATGACCTATAGTGTCAGCTTGTGCGAACGTTCCCAATCCGAAAGCAAGTCCGAGGAAGAGTACTGCTATTTTTCTCATAATGTCTAGTCTTAGATTTTTCACACCCGGGCACCGCAACGTCAGGAACAAGGTCTACATCAAAACTACGTCATTTTCCGCGGAGAATTGCCCTGAAAATCAGTGTAACTCTTGAAGTCCTAATTAAAGAGATTCGTTTTGAATGTCATTTTAAACACCTGTATTACTAAGGCTTATACGCAGAAAGTGCGTTGAACTCTTTAAAATTCACAATTTGGTTCAATCCTTACCAACTTATTGGAATAGTACAAGGTAAATGCGTATATTTGTCTTGCATTACAAACCATCATACTATGAAGCCAATATTACTTTCACTTGTTACTTCCATTGCAATCGCGGGATCCTCATTGGGTCAAGTCGCTGCTATCATTGGCGGGGTGGACTACACCGATGGACAGATTAACTTTTCGATCGGTACGGAAACGATATACCTGGAAATTCTTTTTGAGAACAACACGGGCACGGATGCAGCTTGGACGCTCACGCGTGAGCGCATCAATGAGAAGACGAGTTGGAGTGATTATTTGTGTTGGGGACATGCGTCCGATCCCACCGGAGGATCATGTTACCCAAGTTCGACAATGGACTTTACTATTTGGTCAACGCCTGGATCGTTAGACATACTGGATGGTGAGACTGCTAAGGCAGGTGTCTTTATTGACACCGAAGACCCGGATATGGGTGTCTCAACGTATCGCTATACCTTGGTACAGGGAGGACAAAGTGTGGCATTCGTTGACGTAGTGATCTCAAAAACCACCTCCGTCGAAGAACAAGAGTCTCCATCGGTACGTATAGCGCCAAATCCAGCATCTGATTACATCAACGTAACGCTTTCAAATACTGACAATGCTACTGCTACTGTGAAAGTAGTTGACGTTTTGGGTAATGTTGTGATGAAAGAGTTTGCAATGAGTACTTCAAAGCAAATTAATACTTCGCGATTCAGAAATGGAGTTTACTTTGTAATCGTCGAAGCCGAGGGAATTGATCCGATTAACAAAAAGGTGATCGTTCGACACTAGGAAAAATATTGAACCGGTAAAGAAAGGTCACCTGGTGTGACCTTTTTTATTCCCCGATCTTCTCAAACCAGCAAATGTACCGGCACCGATGTTTTATGGTGCTTTTGAACAAATCGAAATCGTATATCAACATTAGGATGTATCCAGAGCATTATTCCCCTCAAATTGAACGTGCGGAGGAAGTTCTTCCCCGATCGCTGGTTGTGCGATACAAGGACACTGGCCAAGGCTTCATTTCAACGACCGTTCAACAAAAAGATCAGTTCGTTCATTCGGTAGATTCTGACACTTGAAGAATTCCTATCTTTGGAAACATGTCCGTTCACCTCCCGGAAATATATACCGTCGCAATAAAAGCAGCTATCGAGGCTTCCGTTGCAATTTTGAAGGTCTATAAACAAGACTTTAAGGCGATGACCAAGAAGGATGGATCTGCTGTTACAGAAGCCGATTTACTGTCTTCTGAAATCATTGCCAAAGCCCTGGAAACAACCAACATTCCAATTCTCGGAGAAGAACTCGAAAAAGACGCATTCTCCATTCGCCAACATTGGACAGAAAACTGGTGTGTCGATCCATTGGATGGAACAAAGATGTTCGTTCGGAAAAATGATGAATTTTGCGTCAACATCGCACATGTTGTAGGTGGTAACCCTGCATTCGGAATCATTGCTGCCCCTGTAGAACAAACATTGTTGGTCGGTGGTCCGTTAATCGGTAGTTATCATTTTCAATTTGATCAACTGTCGAAACCGGAAGAATGGAAGCGATTGACTTCATCCCCCCAATCCGGACAGGAAGTTCGGATTGTCGGATCAAGAAGTTACCGTGAGGAATGCGGAAGAGATCACGTTTCCCGTTACATAAAATCTTACCAAACCGTAGAGTATCTGTATCGTGCCAGTGCACTCAAATTTTTTAACCTTGCTTTAAATGAAGCGCAGATTTATCCACGATTTGCACCGACCATGGAATGGGACATTGCAGCGGGACAGGCGATTTTGGAAGCACTTGGTGGAAGAGTGATTGATGTACAGACGGGTACCCCCCTCACGTACAATAAAGAGAGTTTGTACAACCCACATTTTATTGCCATAACCGAAGCTACATGGTATTTCGCAGAGGACTAATAGCAGCCATACTGATATTTTTTGGGTTGTACGGTTTCACTCAGCAAAACCTCCTTCCACTCCATTCTTTTTACAAAGATCACCTCTTTGCAAACAAGCTCAGTTCGCCCTACAACGAAGGGTCGTTTCTTCCAGCGAATGAAGCAGATTATGACCTCATCTCAGCCATCAACGATTCTGCACCGCAATATTACGATGTTACACTGATCCTGTTTCAAAAACACCTATTCGAAATCAGGGGCAAAGACTGGTACATTACGATGAGTCCGGCAGCCGATTTGAGCAGAGGTCGGGACATAGGCGATACGAATTCAAACGCTCCCGGATTGTTTCAAAATACCAGGGGCGTTCATGTAGAAGGAGACCTGTTCAAGAATTTTTCATTCTCAACGTCCTTCTATGAAAATCAGGGACAATTTGCGAATTACCAAAGCAGTTACTTCATCGGCGTGGGAGAAGGCTATCCTCAGGCAGATTCAACCTATGGCCAGCAAAATGCTGTCATCCCCGGAGGTGCCCGAACGAAGCCGTTCAAAGACGGAGGGTTTGACTATGCCTATGCAATGGGTTACTTTGTGTATGCTCCTCTCAAAAATCTGCGCATTGCAGCTGGAAACAACATGCAGTTCATCGGAGACGGGCATCGTTCTTTGCTACTATCCGATAATTCCTATGGATCGCCTTATTTCCGGGTGGACTGGAAGATGCATCCAAAATTCAATTTCAGCTACTATCGAACCAAGCATCTCAATCTTCTGCGTCGACCATTGACTACATATGTTGAGGCGTATTACCAACACAAAGCTTATTCGGTAAATTACTTCACATACAAACCCAACGAAAAACTCAACGTGAGCTTGTTCGAGGGAGCGGTGTGGAGTCGGGGTGATTCTATCACGGATAAAGCGGTAAACCCGATGTTTTTTAGTCCGGTGCCTTTCATTGGCGGACTCGCCGTGAAAGATAAAGCAACCGTGAGCAGCATGTTGGGAGTTAATATTGGATGGCAGTTGTCCAAATCGCATCGAACCTATGCGCAAGTTGCCATGAACGATTTCGATGGTTCAAAACTCGGATTTCAGGCAGGATATCGTGGTTACAACTTCTTTGGGTTGAACGATTTTATGCTTCAAATCGAGTACAATCATGTTCCTTCGGGAATGTATGAGACCGGAAATCGTACGCTCAATTACACACATTACAACCTGCCATTGGCGCATGCAAAGGGAAGCGGCTTCCATGAAATCATCGCACGCAGCAACTATGAGTTCAAGCGAATCTATGCGGATCTGTCTGTGATTTATTTTACGCTGAAGGATTACAATGCCCGGAGTCATCTGGCCATTTACGAAGACTTCGAACGAATCAATGGTAACGTAATTTATGGCCATCTTGAACTTGGGTATCGTTTCAATCGCAAGATGAATCTTACTGCATATGTCTCGGGTACCTATCGGAGCACCACTGCCGAAGATGTTCTACCTTCTGCATTGGTGAATATTGGGTTGCGAACAGGACTCCTCAACCATTACACAGATTTTTAATGAAAGGATTGATCTACATAGCACTGTTTATTCCGGGCATAATCTTCGCTCAGGGTGGGGTGGGTCAATTGTTCGAAGAATTGCCTCAGGACTCCATCGGCACGCGCACGGTGCGATTGCATACGAGTTTGAAACCGGCATACCGTCAACCCGCTTTGTTCAACGGCCATTATCTGCGTATTGAAGGCCTCGCGGATGTGAATTACATGAACAACGAGAATTCCTTTTACAAGGCTGGCGCCGGGGCACAGGTATCCGGCTTGTGGAATGACAAGTGGTTTTTCCGCGCGGCAGCCGTTCAAGGTGTCGGCAATTTTGACACGGTGTTTGTTCCGAAAAGCTACGTTCGGTCATATACTGACACTCCGTATTTATACACGGACATTCGCGCACGAGCTTCGTTTACACCCAATCATATTTTCAATTTTCAGATTGGATTGGATCACAATTTTATCGGAGAAGGATCGAGATCGTTATTGTTGAGTGATTACGGAACTCCGTACCCCTTTGGTATGATCCGAACCAATTTCTGGCAATTTGAATATTCCGTTTTGTACCAATTTTTGCGCGAGCGTGATCAAAACCGGTGGAATCATAAATTCGCTTCGAGTCATCATATCTCGTTCAACGCTGCCAAATGGCTGAACATTGGAATTTTTGAATCCGTTATTTTCCAGCCGAAGGATACCACGCTCAATCGCGCGTTCGATGTAGAGTATCTCAATCCGCTTGTATTCTACCGCCCTCAGGAGTATTCACTGGGATCTTCTGATAACGTCCTGCTGGGTATCGAACTCAATGCATATATTGGCGACCACACGATATACAGCC